>NZ_NOLK01000002.1:0-136116 GCF_002245985.1 Nostoc sp. 'Peltigera membranacea cyanobiont' 232 | reverse complement strand
TCAAGAGAAGCTGTTTGGACTCTATCGGGTTAAATGGCATCTGGATACAGCATTAGAGATATTGGGAATGCTCTAAATAATGAATGAATCATGGTAAAAAATCAGTACAAAAAATAATAGAGTACAAACCGTGAAAGGTTCATACTCCATTGCAGGGGAAAGAGCAGTACATAAGCCGGGTTCTGTTCTCTTGCGAGGGCAGTTATCTATCTGGGACGCTTGTTACCAAACGCCTCTAGCGGCTCTCATTGAGCGGAACTGGTAAAAAACCAACCGTAGTTCCTATCGCCTTGCTCCCAACCGGGGTTTACCGAGCCAGCACCTCTCGATACTGCTGGTGCGCTCTTACCGCACCTTTGCACCCTTACCAGGTTGGGGATTGGGGATTAGGGATTGGGGATTAGGAAAATTCTTCCCAGTCCCCAGTCCCTAGTCCCCAGCCCCTAATCCTGGCGGTATCTTTCTGTGGCACTATCCTCACGATCGCTCGCACTGGACGTTATCCAGCAAGTTTGGTTTTTCGGGAGTCCGGACTTTCCTCAAACCAGTAACTAGGACTGATCTGCAACCGCCTGCGTCTACTCTCTCCTTAGATCCAGTGTAATCTTGGATGGCATAGTCTGTCTGGTTGCTATTGCTTTTTTTTATTCCAAGGTAAAGCGTAAGTCCAAGGTAGTTTCTTGACTGTGAAAGGACAATTGATAATACTAATGGGAGGGAAATCACGGCCTGGGGATAGACCTAAACGCACTTCAGATACTCTGAGCACCAACTGTAGGGAAAACTCCAACTCCTTTCTTCTGTTAATAAAGTCGTTGTACAACTTTTTTTGCCCTTTTTGTAGCCCGTTGATATCAATTAGTGGTTTTTTCGCTGAATAGGTTCCAGCTTCTTTATCGCGCTCGAATACATCTTCTGCTGTCACTGTTTCAGAAAGTGTTTTCTTGGGAGCAATCAGGCTAGGACTTTGGGGTACTGCTAAGTCGCGGGTTAAGTCTGGTGATTTCCGAATCACACGGCGCGATTGCTTGCTATGTTCAACTACTAAAGAACTGTTGTCCCAGTCAACGTATAGGGCAATATTATCAGATTTATTTTCAATGCTAATTCCTAAATCTTTCAGATCGTCTATCGGATATGAAGGTTTGAGTTTAAAGGAAATCCCAATTTTATCGTCGAGATTTTGTTCTTTGAGTTGCTCGTCAACGATTCCTTTTTTAAACTCAAACTTAATTTGATCGTCAATGGATTCAACCATGCGGTTAAAAACATAGGCAACACCGATAATATAAACAGTCAAAACGATTAAATTCTGGTCGCTACTCCTCATAAATTATAATATTAACTCCCAGTGCTAATGAATGTATATTTGATTCGTCGCCTATCTGCAATTATTAATTACGTTTAATTGTTACAGAATTTTGCAGCCAGCCCCGTTGCCAAAAGAAGAATAGCAAACCAAGTGCGATCGCAGCCATTACTGCCAAGCAAAGTGGATATCCCCAATACCAATTCAATTCCGGCATATTATATGGTGATTTTTCAGTATTGAAATTCATACCATATATTCCGGCCACAAAAGTCAGTGGAATGAAAATTGTTGAAACTACTGTTAGTACCTTCATGATTTCATTCATTTTATTACTCACTGCCGAAAGGTACACATCCATTAATCCAGATGCTAGTTCTCGATAAGTTTCCACCATATCCATCACTTGCACTGTATGGTCATAACAATCTCGCAAGTAGATTCGCACTTCTTCACCAATTAGTTCGCTACCATCTCGAATTAAGGAATTAATTGCATCTCGCTGGGGCCAGATAGCCCGACGCAATTGCAGTAATTCTCGCCTAATTTGGTAAATATTTTGTAGTGTTTGTGGGGTTGGTTTGACTATTACCTCCTCTTCCAGTTCTTCGATTCGCTCCCCATAAAGCTCTAGTACCGGGAAAAAGCCATCAATGATTGCATCTAACACGGCATAAGCTAAATAATCGGCTCCTTGTTTGCGAATGATCCCTTTGCTTTTTTCAATTCGCGATCGCACTCCTTCAAAACAATCATGTTCTGGTTCTTCTTGGACTGTCAGCAAATAATTTTTCCCTAATATCAAACTCACTTGCTCGCTGTAAAAACCACATGTTCTTTCTTTTGCTACTACCATGCGGGCAATGAATAGCAATTGGTCTTCATAATCCTCTGTTTTAGGACGCTCCGGTACATTGACTATATCTTCTAAAACTAGAGGATGTAACTCAAAAACTTTACCCAGTCGTTGTAATATGTCTTGACTGCCTAAACCTTGTACATCTACCCAAGAAATGGATTCGCTATCAAGATATGAGACACACTCTTCCGGGGTTGCTATTTGTTCGCGGATGAAATTGGTTTGGTTATAGTCAATCAAAAAAATTATCGGTGGTGGAGCATCTTCATCAATAAAAATTGTTCCAGGCATAGTCCCTGGTTGGTGATGAAACTCATCTTCATATAGCCTAGTTACTATTTTGGGAAGACGACGCAGTTTTCGTACCATGCAATATTACCTACATTGGGAATTGGGAATTGGGCATTGTTAAAAATAACTAACCAGCAATCCGATAATTATTTTGATTTATTTCAGCTTTTGCTATCAATATTACAAAAATTAATACATAAACTGTAATTTTTAGATTAAGGAATTATTTAGGTTGGGTAATTTAGGAATCAGCATTTTTTTAGTGGCCAGTTGTATTCACGACAAACTACTGATAGCTATGATGATTATTTTTATTTATGCCCAGCTACTTCCCAGCAATAGAGATAACATATCGGCTCTGAATCAGCAATGCTATAAAAAAACAGTTTGCCTTGGCAAGACAAACTGCTGAAAAAATATTTATCTGGATGAGCAGAAGTTAGAACATGCCCATGCCGCCCATGCCGCCCATACCGCCCATGCCACCCATGCCACCCATACCGCCCATACCGCCCATATCAGGGGCAGGAGCAGCAGATTTCTTCTCTGGCTTTTCAACAACGATCGCTTCGGTGGTTAAGACCAAACCAGCAATGGAACCAGCATTTTGCAAAGCTGAACGCACAACTTTGGCAGGGTCGATAATACCCGCAGCGATCAAGTCTTCAAATTCCCCGGTAGCAGCGTTGTAGCCAATGTTGAACTCACTGTCTCGGACTTTAGAGACGATCACAGAACCTTCAGCACCTGCGTTATCTGCTATTTGACGCAAGGGAGCTTCTAGCGCTCGTTCGACTATATCAGCCCCAATTTTTTCTTCTTCGCTTTCTAAGCTGTTTTTAATCGCTTGTACTGTCTTAGCTAAGTGAATTAGGGTAGTTCCACCACCAGGAACAATACCTTCTTCCACGGCGGCTTTAGTAGCGTTCAGCGCGTCTTCAATTCGCAGTTTACGGTCTTTGAGTTCGGTTTCGGTTGCCGCACCCACTTTAATCACTGCCACACCGCCAGCGAGCTTGGCGATGCGTTCTTGCAGTTTTTCTTGATCGTATTCAGAATCGGTTTCTTCCAACTGTCTGCGAATTTGACCAATCCGCTTTTGTACTTCTGGCTTGGTGACACTGCCAGCTACAATGGTGGTGCTTTCTTTGTCAATGGTGATTTTGCGGGCAGTTCCCAGTGCTTCTAGAGAAGCAGTATCCAAACTTAAGCCGATTTCTTCAGAAATCAACTGTCCATCGGTGAGAATAGCAATATCTTCTAACAAAGCTTTGCGGCGATCGCCAAATCCAGGTGCTTTAATAGCAGCAACGGCTAGTACACCCCGCGCTTTGTTCACGACCAAAGTTGCCAAAGCATCACCTTCGACATCTTCAGCGATAATCAGCAAGGGCTGACCGGAACGGGCGACTTTTTCCAAAATTGGCACTAAATCTTGGATGCTGCTGATTTTTTTATCTGTCAGCAAGATCCGGGCGTTTTCAAATTCCACAATTTGGCGCTCGTTGTTGGTGACGAAGTAGGGAGAAATGTAACCCCTGTCAATCTGCATCCCCTCAACTACTTCTAGTTCAGTGGTTAAGGATTTAGATTCTTCAACGGTAATGACACCATCTTTGGTGACTTTTTCCATTGCTTGGGCTAACATTTGACCAACTTCTTCATCGTTACCAGCAGAGACAGTGGCAACTTGAGCGATCGCACTTCCTTCTACTGGCTTGGCTACCCTGGCAATTTCTTTTACCAGTGCCTCAATGGTTTTGTCGATCCCGCGTTTCAAGCTAACTGGATTAGTACCCGCCGCGACGTTCTTCAAACCTTCCCGAATCAAGGCTTGTGCCAAAACTGTAGCAGTGGTAGTGCCATCCCCAGCAACATCTTTAGTTTTTGAGGCTACTTCCTGGATGAGTCTTGCACCAGTATTTTCCAAAGGATCTTCTAATTCAATTTCCTTGGCAACAGTGATACCATCGTTGACAATTTGAGGTGCGCCAAATTTTTTCTCTAAAAGGACATTGCGACCTTTGGGCCCCAAGGTGATTTTTACGGCATCGGCAAGGGCGTTAACACCCCTTTCTAGAGCTCGCCGCGATTCCTCGTCAAATGCAATAATTTTCGCCATGTTTTATTTCTCTAGCGCTTCCATTAGACAATTTAGCACTCACAGAGCAAGAGTGCTAATCTCTCAATCGGCTCAAGTTACAAATAGAAATAAAAAATTGATTAATATACAGGTGATGCTCATATTAGATACTGGCAGTAATGCTTGAATTGGGAGATGAATCTAGACAACTCCCTTAAGTCCCTTGGTATTGCCGACCCTAGCGGCACCGGCTGGTTGGCGGTAGTATTTACGTTTCTCTTAGCTTGGGTTGTAACCTGGCGTTTAATTCCGACAATCCGCAAATTCGCCTTGCGGGTAGGCTGGGCTGACCAACCCAACGCCCGACGACTCAACCGAGAACCTTTACCCAATGCAGGGGGGCTGGCTATCTACGCGGGTGTAATTGCCGCGCTGGTATTAGCTAGCCTTTTACGACCGATCGAACTCCAAAACGTATTGGTTCAGGTGCTCACTATTCTATTGGGGGGTTCGATATTAGTCCTTGTGGGCTTTATCGACGATCAGTTCGGCTTACCGCCCTCTGTTCGATTGTGGGCGCAAATTGTCACGGCACTGTTACTGGTAGCTAATGGCATCAGCGTCAAAGTCCTGTTTGGCACTCCCATCGACTCGCTTCTATCCATGTTGCTAACAGTACTATGGGTAGTAGGGATTACCAATGCCATCAACTTGATGGATGGTATGGATGGCTTGGCAGGAGGAATTAGCTTTATTACCGCCATGAGTTTGTTGGGGGTTGCAGCCCAATTTAACAATCGTGCAGCGGCAATCTTAGTACTCGCAGCTTTGGGAGGTGCTGCACTAGGATTTTTGCGCCATAACTTCCACCCATCACGAATTATTATGGGTGATGCCGGAGCATACTTTTTCGGCTATGTACTGGCAGCAACTAGTATTTTAGGCAAACTGCAACAAAACACCGTTTATGCGCTAATTCCTACGGTTTTATTTCTGTTGTTACCGGTGCTAGACACCACTCAAGTATTTGTGCGGCGGCTGCTAGCAGGAAATAACCCTCTCAGTACTCCTGGCAAAGACCATCTGCACCACCGTTTACTTGCTTGGGGACTCTCCCAGCGCCATGCTGCGTTTACGCTTTGGTCAATTACCTTAGTTTTTAACTTGCTGGCGATGAGAATACAAGGTATGAGTTTGGCTGTGATGGTGGCTACCGCTAGTAGTATTATCCTACTTTTGGGCTTTACTGTCTGGCAAAGGATACGCCAACAGCCTTAGTTGCTTGTAGGGTGGGCATTACAATGCTAGCCCTACTATGCTTTATTCTCTGTATGAAAGCAAAATCCAAAATTGTTTGATTCAGTCAACCAAAAATTCAAGCTGTTCGATACATAACTGACTGATGAGGCAGGAGGCAGAGATAGCAGTGGTTTAAGTCCCCCACTGAACTCTCGTAAAAAAGCGGGAAGCAAACGCAACAGTAGCTTCAATTCATCCGGGGTCGAATCCCCTGCATCCTTTAATGACTATTAACTCAGCAGTAAGTAAGTTGGCACAATAAAACCAAACTGTGTGAAGAAAAGTAAATAAGGCTCAAACCCTTTTTCCTCCTGCTCCCTGCTCCCTGCCTTAACCTACTTAATTTAGGCCATTACCATGCCACCATCGACATTAAAAACCTGTCCGGTGATGTAGGTGGCGGCGGGATCGGCGGCAAGGAAGCGCACCATCCCAGCTACTTCTTCAGGCTGACCGAAACGACCGAGAGGGATGTATTTCAGAATATCTTCGGGGTTGTTGAGATCGCTGGTCATGTCGGTGGCGATGAATCCAGGGGCGACGGCGTTAACGGTGATGCCGCGAGTAGCCAGTTCTTTGGCAACGCTTTTGGTGAAGCCAATTACACCGGCTTTGGCGGCGCTGTAGTTGGACTGACCTGGGTTGCCTATTTGCCCAGCAACGGAGGTAATGTTAATAATTCGACCCGATCGCTGTTTGAGCATAATTTTACTGACGGCGCGTGTACATAAGAAAACACCAGTTAAGTTAAGGTCTATCACAGCTTGCCAATCTTCTGGCTTCAAACGCAAAAGCAGTGTGTCGCGAGTAATTCCTGCGTTGTTGACTAAAATATCCACACGCTTAAACTTTTCCATGACGGCGTTAACTAGTGCGTCTACTCGATCGCTTTTAGAAACATCTGCTTGAATAGCGATCGCTTCCCCTCCCGCTTCTGTAATTTCTGTAACAACTGTCTCGGCTGCTGCACTCGAACTGGCATAATTGATAACTGCGATCGCTCCTTGTGAGGCCAATTCAATTGCGATCGCTCGGCCAATTCCTCGTGAAGCACCTGTGATAATAGCAACTTTACCTTCTAATAGTGTCATTTAATGTTCCTCAATCTTAGAAATACCGCGCTAATTATCTTATGGTGATTTAGGTAACATCTGAATATTGTCTGGATAATTAAATATCTATGACTAGTACACCACGGCGTAAATAAAGCTACCATTTCAAATCAACGAAAGGCTTACGCTGTATTCATTTTGAATTTTGAATTTTGAATTTTGAATTCCGCCTTGCGGTACTAGTACCAATTCTGTATGAAGATGCGCCAAACTACATAAGGAATGAACCGCAAAGGGCGCATAGACGCGGAGCGGCTTCCCGCAGGGTAGGACACGAAGAAAGAAAGAGGAAGCCAATGGAATTTGGCGCAGCCTCACAAATAAATGGTATAAGAAGTATTGCAGCTACGCCTCTAATAGAAATCACTTTTGTGAAAGCTTCTATAGTTATTTAGTTGGTCGGGATAAATTTAAATACATACTTAAGAATCTATACACATAAATGCAAAGGATATGCGAATTTTATTATAATTATTTAATATTTTTGGCTAAATAATAAGTCTATATTGGTTAATCTAATCGTTTTACAATAAAAACCTATGAACCTATACCGATTTTATTTTCTAAGAATTACTATTGAAACAAACAATTGAAAATCGGTGTGTGTCACATGGCAACTAAAAAACAATTTGACAGCTTTGAAGAGATGCTGTCTGCTTCTGATGTACCTGTATTAGTAGATTTTTACGCTGACTGGTGTGGGCCATGTCAAATGATGGTGCCAATTTTAGAGCAAGTCAATGCCCAACTTAAAGATCGCTTGCGGATTGTCAAAATTGACACAGAAAAATACACAGATTTGGCGAGTCAATATAAAATTTCCTCTCTCCCAACCTTAGTACTATTTAAGCAGGGTCAGCCTGTGGAACGGATAGAGGGAGTAATGCAAGCACCACAGTTGGTGCAGTATCTACAAACAAAGATTTAAGAACACTTAGAATTTATATTTTGGTTCTTAGAGACGCGACATGTCGCGTCTCTTTCAGTAGATATTGATTGAACTTCTAGCAGATAAAACCTTAAGTAAACATTAAGCATATCTACTTATACGTCTAGAGAAAGTAGTTTATAAATTGAGATAGCTATATTGTTTAGATATAAAAAATTCTCTTGACAAGCAAAAAAATATATGGAAAATTTTCAGAAAAAACCTGACAAAGCCTATATTTGGGTGAATATCGATTTTGATAAGGTCAAACATAGAATAAATGAGGTGACTTGCCAGATTGAGCAGGTTATACAAAAGCACCAACTGTCAAATCAAACTCGTAACTCAGACAAAATAAACAATTAAGTTATGTGTAAAGCGATGTCTCCTTTTACTTTTTGATCTTCATCGAGAATCTGTGACGGGGAAAAAGTATTTGCCAAAAAGCCAGGGTTTTTGGCGGATAAAGAAAACCGAGTTTTTAATTTTGGATAAAGTCGAGCTAAGTGTGGGGAGAAGCACTGCATATAGAAATAACAAAGCGGGCTAATTTCCCTTGCTACGTTTTGAAGAAAAAGCGGTAAGACTTCGGTTGTCCAAGCTTTTTCCGCAATGCTTCCATGTAAATGTAAAATACCGGAGTCAGATAGAGAGTTAATATCTGAGAGAACAGCAATCCACCAACGATCGCAATCCCCAAAGGACGACGCGCTTCTGAACCGACTCCCGTTCCCAATGCAATGGGGAGTGTGCCAATTAAAGCTGCCATCGTCGTCATCATAATCGGGCGGAAGCGAATCAAGCAAGCGGCATAGATGGCATCAAAGGAATTTTTCCCTTCCTTGCGTTGTGCTTCAATGGCAAAGTCCACCAGCATAATCCCGTTTTTCTTGACGATACCCACTAGCAGGATGATGCCGATGAAAGAGTAAAGGTTTAAATCAACCTGGAAAATCAGCAGCGTTAGTAATGCACCAAAACCCGCCGAAGGTAAACCGGAAAGAATGGTAATCGGGTGAATAAAATCCTCATAGAGGATACCGAGAATTAGGTAGATTACTAAAATAGACACCAACAACAACACACCTAAATCGTTAAAAGACTGTTGAAAGGTTTGGGCTGAACCCTGAAAGCTGGTGGTAATTGTTGAAGGTAGTATCTCACTGGCTACTTGCTTGATGGCATCTGTAGCCTGACTGAGAGACGTTCCTGGGAGGGTGTCAAAAGATATCGTTGAAGAAGGGAGTTGAGCAACGTGAGCGACAGTGAGGGGGCCGACATTTTGGGTGATATTTGCGATCGCACTCAGGGGAACAAGTTTCCCAGTACTCGATTGCACATAGAGCATGGATAGGGCGGTAGGATCTCGCTGAAACTCCGGTTTTACTTCTAAGATTACATAGAATTGGTCATTTGGAGTATAGATAGTGGAAACCTGGCTAGAACCATAAGCGGCGCTGAGGGTTTGTTGAACCAGTTCGGCGGTAATGCCAAGGGTTGCAGCTTTATTGTGGTCAATTTGGACTTGGATTTGGGGAGTGCTGAGTTGTAAATCGCTGTCAACGTCTCGGAGTCCTGGTAGAGTTTTGACTTTATCTACAAGTTTAGGAACGTATTGGCGTAAGTCTTGCAGATTTAAACTCTGCAACGTGAACTGATAAGTAGAATTAGTTTGTTGTCCACCGATGGGAATAGCTGGCGGAGAGCGGAGGAATGTCTTAATCCCAGTTGTCCGCCTTAACTTGGGGGTTAACTCTTGAATGATTTCGTCGGCGCTGAGTTTCCGTTTAGAACGTGGCTTGAGCCGAATTGTAATTCGCCCGGAATTCACGGAGGCGTTAGGGCCACTTGCACCCACAATGGAATCAACTGCTTCAATATTGGGGTCTTGACGAATGATATCGACAACCTTTTGTTGGTGACGACGCATATCATCAAAAGAAATATCTTGTGCTGCTTTCGTGTTCCCCATCAGTTGTCCGGTGTCTTCGGTGGGAATAAAGCCTTTGGGAACGATGACGAACAAATAGACAGTCATTATCAGCAAAATACCAGAACCGATGAGTGTCATCAGGCGGTATTTTAAAATCGGCTTGAGCGTCCAATCATATCCTTGCAGTAGTAAATCAAATGCTCGTTCTGAAACGCGATACACCAGATTTGGCTTTTGCTGATGGGATGAACTTAAGAAACGACTGCACAACATTGGGGTGAGACTGAGGGAAACAAAACCCGAAACCAAAATTGCCACTGCGATCGTCACGGCAAATTCATGAAATAATTTACCGATTATTCCACTCATAAACATGATGGGGATAAACACCGCCACTAGGGAAAGTGTCATTGACAAAATGGTAAAGCTGATTTCCCTCGATCCCTTTAATGCCGCATCTAGGGGAGATTCGCCCATTTCTCGATAACGGACAATATTTTCCAATACCACGATCGCATCATCTACCACAAAACCCACAGAAAGGGTCAACGCCATGAGGGAGAGGTTGTCTAAGGAAAAGCCCGACAGATACATCACAGCGAAAGTGCCAATGATGGCTACAGGTAGCGCCAAACTGGGAATCAGCGTCGCAGTTGTGTCACGCAAGAATAAGAAAATAACTAAGACAACTAGACAAACCGAGAGAACCAAGGTAAATTTTACGTCGTTGACAGAGGCGCGGATAGTTTGGGAGCGATCGTACATAATCCCCATTTCAATGGATTTGGGAACTTGTTCGCGGAGTGTCGGTAAAAGTTTCTGGATGGAATCAACAATATTTACCGTGTTTGCACCTGGCTGCGGCTGTACGGCGAGAACAACAGAATGGCGATTTGTCACCTTCTGATCGCTATACAAATTCGAGACTTTGACGTTTTGTTCGCTGTCAATCACCTGCCCCAAATCCTGGAGACGCACGGGTGCGCCATTCTTGTAAGTTACAATCAACTGGCGATAGCCGGCAGCGTCGGTAAGTTGACCATTCGCTTGAATCGTATAACTTTTGTAAGTGCCAGAAAGACTGCCAGTTGGCAAGTTGACATTTCCTTGTTGAATGGCAGTTTTTACTTGACTTAGACCAATTCCCCTTGATGCCAACTCTCGCGGATCGAGTTGGACGCGGACTGCATACTGCTGTTGACCAAAAACCTGTACCTGAGCAACACCATCAATCATCGAGATGGGTTGACCAACCGTTACCTCCGCGTATTCATCTACTGTGGAGATTGGCTGTGTCTCAGAATACATATAGAGGAAGAGAACTGGCGAGACAGAGGGGTTGACTTTCCGGTAAGTGGGGGGGTGAGGCATTCCGGCGGGGAGTTGTCCGGCGGCGGCTGAGATGGCTGCTTGCACATCTTTGGCGGCATCTTCGACTCTGCGGCTGAAGTCAAATTGGAGGGAGATGTTGGTGCTAGCAGTTGAACTGGTGGAATTGAAGGAATTGAGTCCGGCAATTTCGGTAAACTGTCTTTCTAGAGGTGCGGCGACCGAAGATGCCATTGTTTCGGGGGTGGCACCAGGGAGACTAGCAGAGACAGAAATAAAAGGATATTCAACGTTGGGTAGGGCACTGATGGGTAAGAGGAAATAACTCATCAGACCGAAGATGAGGATACCGATCATCACCAAGGTGGTCATGACTGGACGACGGATGAATGGTTCTGAAAGGTTCATGGGTTTTGTTATCCCAGAAATGTGATATGGTAGCGGTGCGATCGCTAAATATAATTTCAACGTGAATTTGATCAATCTGTAATAGGTGCAACAACCTTATCTTTGATTTCTAAACATATCTAACGCCTCCTTCACTGCTTCTTTAACAACTGGATCTGGATCTTCTAAAAGCTGCGATACAAACTCCACAGCCTCAAATGCTTTGATTTTTCCTAAAGCAAAGGCCGACCGACTCCGAACCCATTTGCTAGGGTGTTGAAGTCCTTGAATTAAGGCATCTACTGCTCGAAGTTCTTCGAGTACTAATACGACAGAAAAGCCGGAATCATATTTTTCGTCTTGCAGCAGATTCAGAAGAGTATTAACTACTTTATTTTTCAGGTTACTTGGGGGAATTTCTATTCCATAGCTATTGCTCATATATAGGTCGTTATGAAGTAGTTGTACGGTTTGCCAAGAGGAATCTTCAGGAAATATCTTCAGAAATCTTTCGAGAGCTAAGTCTGTAATTCCTGAGTTGTATTTTCGATATGCAGCAGCATACTTTTTCTCATCTTTCTCTATGTAACCTTTGCAATCGATGAACAATCCCCCAGTCTCATAAGATTCCGCTAGGGTCAACATCATGGCTGTTAAATTGGTGTATCGCAGTGAAATTTCTACAATTTCGGAGATATGAATTACAGGAGAAGTTGTTTGTTCATCATCCGTTGCGACAACTGCTAAAAACTCGACATCTGACATACAGACTGGCAAGACAGGTTTACCTGCATACTTATACATCAAGGCTATTTCTTCATGTTCCTCTTCCCAAGTTTGAGCTTCTGACACTGCTGAATCTAAACTTAGAAGAAACATAGGATAAAATATCCAATCATCTTCTACACAGCCATCCATTGGGTATCCATTTGACCATTCATAAATTTCCCGAACTTCTTTGGATACTTTAAAAGATAGGGTACTCAACACATTATCTATTTCTAATGGACTTAAACCTGATGCCAATGATGCAATCTTTGCTGGATGATTTTCTTGAAACCAGTCATGAATTCGGGTTAATGCATCTTTAATATCTGACATAAGTGTTTAATTCATAATTGAGAAAATCAGATTTAGTCTTGGTTTTCAGATGATTGAAAATCACGATCGCCCTCCTGTAAATGAAAATACCCGCCGGAACTTAACTCGACTGAGTTTGTTCCGCCATGATTCCATATATATATAGAACACAGGGGTTAAATACAGGGTTAATATCTGAGAAAATACCAGTCCCCCCACAACTGCAATCCCTAGAGGACGGCGGGATTCGGAACCAGCCCCAAATCCGATCGCAATAGGTAAGGTTCCCATTAATGCTGCCATTGTGGTCATCATAATCGGACGGAAGCGCACCAAACACGCTTGATAAATCGCCTCGGAGGGTTTTTTCAATTCTTCTCGCTGGGCAACGATCGCAAAATCCACCATCATGATCCCGTTTTTCTTAACGATGCCCACCAATAAAATTATGCCGATGAAGGAGTAAACATTGAGTTCAACGTGGAATATCATCAGCGTTAACAATGCCCCAAAACCTGCTGAGGGCAAACCAGAAAGAATTGTAATTGGGTGAATGAAATCTTCGTAGAGAACGCCCAGAATCAGATAAATTACGAGAATAGCGATCGCTAATAACAAACCCAAACTCGGCAGTGAACTTTGAAATACCTGGCTTGCACCCTGAAAGCTGGTGCTAATGCTGGCAGGAATCACCCGATCGATCAGTTTTTGAATCTCTTCGTTGGCATTTCCCAAGGATACACCAGGGGCCAGGTTAAAGGAAATGGTGGCGGCGTTCATCCGACCGTTATGATTGACCATTAACGGGCTGACTCCCTGAGACAGTTTGGCGAATGTCTTGAGAGGTACTGCTACTCCAGTGCTGGAGTTAACGTACAATGTCAGCAGAGCGTTGATATCCTGCTGATACTGGGGCGCTAATTCTAAAATTACCTGATACTCATTGGTGGCTGCATAGATGGTTGACACTTGGTAAGAGCCATAAGCACTTCTCAGGGTATTTTCAATTGTCTGGGCGGTAATCCCATAAGTTGAGGCTTTATCGCGGTCAATGTCAATTTGAATTTTGGAAGCAAATTGTAAATCGCTGTTGACATCCTGGAGTTCTGTCATCTCCTTCATCTTGAGAACAAGTTGGGGAACATATTCTTGTAAGGGCTTGACATCCGAACTCTGAAGTGCAACTTGATAAAGTCCCGTACTTTGTTGAGCGCCAATCGGTATCGCTGGGGGATTTTGTAAGAATACTTGGATGCCGGGAACAGTGGCGAGTTGGGTTCGCAAATCTTGAATGATTTCATCGGCACTAAGCTGGCGCTGCGATCGCGGTTTTAACCGAATGAACAAACTGCCGGAATTGGCTGCAACTGCTGCCCCACCGCCACTAGCACTAGATCCCGCCCCAATATTGGAGTTGACTGCATCGACATTTGGGTTTTGGCGAATCAGGTTAGCAACTGTTTGCTGATGCTGGACAAGATTATCAAAGGATGCATCTTCGGCTGCTTGGGTAATGCCTGTAATTTGTCCGGTATCTTCGCTAGGAATAAAGCCTTTGGGAACTACCACTAATAGCCCAACCGTCACCGCCAATAAAAAGACGGATAAAATCATCGTGGTGAAGTGATATTTTAAGACTTTTTTCAGACTCCAATCGTACAAACCCAGGAAGCGATCGAAGACATATTCAGAAGCTTGATATAACCGACTTTGATTAGCATGATCCACAGGACGCAGAAAACGGCTGCACAACATGGGAGTCAGACTCAAAGACACAAAACCAGAGACGAGAATTGCAACTGCGATCGTCACAGCAAATTCATGAAATAATCGTCCCAGCACCTCACTCATGAACAACATGGGAATGAAGACTGCAACTAAGGAAAGGGTCATCGATAGGATGGTAAAACCAATTTCTCTCGACCCATTCAACGCTGCTTCTAGGGGACGTTCCCCCATTTCCATGTGCCGGACGATATTTTCTAGCATAACGATCGCATCATCCACTACAAAGCCCACTGAAAGGGTCAACGCCATCAGTGATAGGTTATCTAGTGAGTAGTGCAGCAAATACATCACCGCAAAAGTTCCAATCAGCGAAACAGGTAATGCCAAACTGGGAATCACCGTCGCCGAGAGGTTCCGTAAAAAGATGAAAATTACTAAGATAACGAGAGCGATCGTCAAAATCAACGTAAATCTGACATCATCTACTGAATCTCGAATCGACTGAGATGCATCATAGAGAACCCCAATTTCCACGGATGCCGGAATTTGCTCTCGCAACTTCGGCAGCAAATTCTTAATTGTGTCTACGACTTGCACCGTATTGGTTCCAGGCTGTCTTTGAATGGTAAGAATAATGGCGCGAGTATTGTTATACCAACTTGCTACTTTGTCATTTTCTACACTGTCAATAATCCTACCCAGTTGATTGAGATAGATAGGCATTCCATCTTTATAAGAGACAATCAACTGGCGATAAGCAGCCGCATCTTCAAGTTGCCCGTTAGTCTGGACTGTAAAATTCTTATGATTTCCCGAAAGACTGCCGGTAGGTAAATTGACGTTACCCTGTTGAATCGCCGTCGCCACCTGATCTAACCCAATTTGTCGCGTAGCTAATTGCTGGGGATCGAGTTGAATTCGAGCCGCATACTTTTGCGAACCGTAGACGGCTACCTGTGCCACCCCATTGATTGTAGATAGCTTTTGCGCCAAATAAGTCTCAGCATAATTGTCTACCTGGGAAAGGGGCAGAGTGGGAGAGTCTAAATAAAGGTAAAGAATCGGTTGATCGGCGGGGTTAACTTTGCTGTAAGTGGGAGGATTGGGTAAATCAGTCGCAATTTGCCCGGATGCTCCCGATATGGCTGCTTCCACATCCTGCGCCGCATCATCAATATTGCGGCTCAAGTTGAATTGCAGGGTAATTTGAGTCTGTCCCAAAGTGCTAGTTGAGTTGAGCGAATCGAGTCCAGCAATGCTAGAAAATTGCTTCTCTAAAGGACGAGCAACCGATGCTGCCATCGTTTCGGGACTAGCTCCTGGTCGGGAGGCGCTGACCTGAATTGTGGGATAATCCACACTGGGTAAATCGCTAATTGGCAGTAAG
Organism: Nostoc sp. 'Peltigera membranacea cyanobiont' 232; assembly: GCF_002245985.1. Classification (NCBI taxonomy): domain Bacteria; kingdom Bacillati; phylum Cyanobacteriota; class Cyanophyceae; order Nostocales; family Nostocaceae; genus Nostoc; species Nostoc sp. 'Peltigera membranacea cyanobiont' 232. The sequence continues at coordinate 120,391 of NZ_NOLK01000002.1, read as the reverse complement.
CGATAACTCATGAAACCGAAAATCAAAATCGCCGTCATCACCAGAGTCGTCATGATCGGGCGGCGGATAAATGGTTCTGAAAGGTTCATGAATCACCTCCCCCTGACTTACGGGAATGATTTCTTCTTGGCTGATTTGAGTCATTACCGCCTTGGGAATTGGCGGCTGTTTTGACGCGGATTTTGCCCCCCGAAACCAGATTTGCTTGACCATCGGTGACAATTTTATCGCCTGGTTGCGGCCCTTTCTCAATCACATCTAGTCCATTAATGGTGCTGCTAACTGTAACTGGCACATTTTCCACCGTCATATCTGGCTTAACTACAAAAACAAACTGACCATCCGGGCCATTCTGCACGGCTTGGGAGGGTACAACCGTTGCATTGGGTTCTTCGGTCAATGTTAGCGTTGCATTCACAAATTGACCGGGAAACAAATATCCTTGAGCGTTATCAAAGTCGCCAATTAGTTGAATTGTCCCTGTAGTGTTATCTACCGTATTGTTGACAAACGTCAAAGTACCTGGTACTGAATGAGCTTGATCGTTGGGGAACGTCACATCTACCTTCAGCTTGCCATTCTGCATATACTTTTGTACCTGGGGTAGATTTGTTTCAGGAACGGAAAAAGCAACTTGAATCGGGCGAATTTGGGTCAGAGTCACAAGGGGAGTCGTGCTGTTAGCTTGCACCACATTCCCCTGAGTCACCAGAATATTGCCAGCGCGACCATCAATTGGCGCATAAATTTTGGAGTAAGATAATTGCACTTTGGTATTGTCTAATGCTCCCTGGTCGGAACGGACAACAGCTTGAGCATTAGCGATCGCAGCTTGATCGCCCCTGACAACAGCTTGAGCATTAGTCAGCGCCACTCGATCGCTTTGTAAAACAGCTTCAGCATTAGCGATCGCTTCTCGATCGGCTTGGAGGGTTGCTGTGGCCGATTTACTATTAGAAGCATATTGTTGGGCTTGATCTAAACTAATCGCACCCTTTTTATATAACTCACCATAGCGATCGCTCTGTCCTTTGGCAAATTCTGCTTGGGCTTGATCTTTCGCCAAAGTCGCCTGGGCTTGTCGTACCAAGGCTTGGTCTTTAATTAAAGTCGCCCTAGCTTGCTCTATTTGACCCAAATCTCTAGTCAATCCATCTCTAGCTTGTTGTACCGAAGCTTGGTCTTTGGCGACAGTTCCTTGAGCTTGCTGAATTGCAGCAGCTTGCGATCGGTCATCTAGGGTAAACAAAAGTTGTCCCTTTTTCACATCTTGACCTTTCTTAAAATAAACTCCAATAATCCGTCCACTAGCTTCGGGCGTAATCGATACCGTAGATCCTGATTGCACATTGCCGATCGCTTGCAATTGTAACGGAACTGTTTTTTGTGTCACCATCGCCACCGTTACAGGTGTTACTTGCTGCTTATTACGTCCAGATTTTTCAGTTTTGTCTGACTTGGCTGCACCTGCATGGATAAAAAAACCCAGTCCAGCCAGCAACAGCACCCCCAAAACCACCAAAATAATCTTTCTTGGCGATCGCGGTAAATTTGGTTTCACACTATTCTCAGTCAAACGCTCATTCACAATTTCATTGTTCATCAGAACCTCCAGAGGATTTTGGTTTATTAAAAACAGAATTCAGCATCACAGGACTGACGCAAATATCTCTCAAACCTCATTTTTCCGTGTCCTCTGCGCCTCTGCGGTTCGTTATTTCGGACTAATTAATTCTGAATTCTGGTTTTTGCATTCCTTTTCAATATTTACTTAACTGCTGCTGTAAAAGATTTAGAGCTTGTTTTTCTATCTGCCTGACTCGTTCTCGACTCATACCCATCCGCTGACCAATCTGTTCTAGAGAAAGTTGATGTCCATCTCTTAAACCAAAGTGCAAATTTAATATTTCTTGTTGTTGGCGAGAGAGATTTGATAATAAACTTTCAACCTCATGATTGAGAAATTCCTCTGTGGTAGAGCTATTGACCGAATACCTAGAATCTTCTATTAAGTCTTGTAATCTTATATCTTTTTCTGAGTTAACTCGAATATCTAGAGATATAGTTTGACGAGCCAAAAGGAGAAATTCTCGAATCTGACTAGGCTTTAAAGAAAGTGCATTAGCAATTTCTGTACTGGTAGGAATGCGACCCAGCTTTTGAGATAACTCTCGCTGAACACGCTTAATTTTATTTAACTTTTCATTGATGTGAATAGGTAATCGAATAGTGCGTCCTTGCTGGGCGATCGCTCTGGTAATTCCTTGACGAATCCACCAGTAAACGTAAGTTGAAAATCTGTAGCCTAATGCCGGATTGAATTTCTCAACCCCTCTTTCCAAACCCAATGTACCTTCTTGAATTAAGTCCAATAGCTCTAAATTACGTCTCTGATATTGCTTGGCAATTGACACCACAAGCCGAAGATTAGACGCGATCATTTTCTGCTTGGCTTTTTTCCCTTGATTTAATTGCTGAATTAGTTCGTGTTCGCTTAACTGCATCTGATTAGCCCATTCTGGCAGCGTGGGTATACGGTTTAATTCAACAGCCAGTTTTTCTGATTCAGCAAGTATTCTCATCATCTGCTGAACTTGTTGGGCAAAAATAATTTCTTGTTCCTGGGTTAACAGAGGTATGCGTCCAATTTCTTGAAGATAGGCCCGGACTGTATCAGTTGTAGCTTTACTAGCTTTATTCTCTATAAATGTTAAGTTACTCATACTGACTTAGCCTCCGTCTATTAATTAGGGTGTTTTGAATTAGGGAAAAACCGCAGATAGTGACTTGATGAGCCATAAAGACTTTTATAAAAAAACCAGGTATCAAGCACTAGCTCCAAAAGAGCAATCAACACCCAAATTGCTAGAGAAACAATTACAGGTAGACTGAGATCGGGAAACTTCCTTTGCAAATCGATAATGCCAAACAACAGCAAAAATAGGAGGGAAACTCCCAGAAGAAATGACAACTTAACGATCGCGAGAATGAAACGGCTGATCTCTAAGATGCGATTGTAAAGTCTGGAAAATCTCTCCAGGATTTCTTCCATATTATTGATGACAAGTAAAATTTGTTGTTGCTGTAAATGGGTAGCTAAGGAGGAATTTTGCTGCACTTGCGTCCATTCATATTCATCCTTGAAATTATCTAAAAGCTTGTCCAAAGGTGGCATGTGGGAACTAGTTGCCCAGATTGGGAAATCTTTTAAATGCAAGGGAACTAAATAGTTAATCAGCGCTATCAGAGTTTGCTCAAAATTACTGAGTTCGGTGGGAAGAGACTGAGTTAGACGAATGAGTTGGTCAATCTGAATCTGAAGTGTATAGTAGTCCTCATACCGCCTTTGAGCGATTAACTGACTAGTAAAAGTCAGGAAAACAATCAATACCCCCAATAAAGCAGCTAAAGACTGGGATACAGCAGAAAAGAATTCAATTGCCACCTGTTTAGGCACTGTCAGCCAGGGTGCGTTTTCCCGCATAGCAAAAAGCAAGGTGGTAACAAATACAAGCCCGACGATCGCTAGCTGATGGTGGGTAACAGTAGTTATGACTGTCCGCACAAAAGGAGTGTTACTGAGTTTAACCAGGATTTGCAGACCTGGGACTGGTTCACACGTTTGAAGTCGTTGGGCTTTGCGGGTTGACATGATTGCCCTTTAAGAAGATACAGTTGCTAACTTGTTGACAAGAGTAAATATTCTCAACAAGTCTTATTTCCCACCCTGTAAACTCGCATGATTAGCCCCCGACTGAATCAATTGGCTCAGGTTATCAACAGCCTTAGCATACTGAGGATCGGCTAATGTTCCCAAGGTTTGGTTTTCTACTAATGCTTTCTGTTGTGCCTCGGTTAACGCCACGGTAATATCTGGTGCAATACCGACATGATTAATATCTCTACCTTTGGGTGTGTAGTATTTAGCGATGGTTAGTTTCAACCCCGAACCATCCTCCAGAGGCTCTACGGATTGAACTAAACCTTTACCAAAGGTGCGAGTCCCTACTAACGTAGCGCGATTATCATCTTGTAGCGCTCCTGACAGAATTTCGCTGGCGCTAGCAGATCCCTTATCCACCAGTATCACTAAGGGTTTGTTGGTGAGAGGATGTCCCGACGCATTGTAGTTATCTTTAACTCGATCTCGATTTACCAAAGAGACGATCGCTCCTTGCTTTAACCACATACTGGCAATTTGCAAACTCGCATCCAGCAGTCCACCCGGATCGGAACGCAGATCCAAAACGTAGCCCTGCACCTGCTGTTTTTCTAATGCTTCTATTGCGCGATGCATCTCTGCGGGAGACGTTTCCGTAAACTGTGGTAAACGAATGTAACCAATCTTACCCACTGCTGTTGTTTGCGTGTTGTAAGTTACAGGATAGATGGCAATATTCGCGCGAGTCAGGGTGAAAGTTTGCGATTGGCTAGCCCGTTGAATCGTGAGTACTACCTTGGTTCCCACAGGGCCCACAATCCGCTTAACGGCATCCTCTATTTTCATTCCCTGAGTTATTTCACCGTTAATCTGGACAATTAAATCACCCGGCAAAATGCCCGCTTTAAAAGCAGGTGTTCCTTGAATCGGGGCGATAACAGTTAAGGCTTTAGTTTTTTCATTCTCTCCCAGTTCCAGCCCTACACCAGTGAGGTTGCCAGAAAGATCGCTATTTAGGGCTTTAAATTCTTGGGGGTCGTAAAACTCAGTGTAGCGATCGCCTAATTTAGCTACCATTTCTTGAATTGCCCCATAAGCCTGTTTATTGGAACTATAGGAGCGGCTAAGATACTGCTGTCGAATTGCTTTCCAATCTTGATGGTTAAAGCTGACATCAACATAATTTTTATCTAGGATTTGCCATACCTCATCCACCAATTTTTGAGGGCTAGGTTGGGTTTTACCTAGAGCTTTGGAAGCGGAGAAACTACTTCCTGTCAAGATTGCGGCAATGACAGCTAGTTCTATCCTGACAATTAATTTTTGCTTGAACATAATTTAACTATTAAAGAAGAATACAGAATTATGAATTCAGAATTCAGAATGAATTCTATCTGAATTCTGACTCCTGAATTCTGAATTATGTTTGATAAAACCACTAGGACTTATCTTGAGATTGCCCTTTCCTGTGGGGATAGGCAGTCTTAAAAATATCCTGAATTTTAGTTTTTTGTTCAGCCGTGAGATTCAGGCTGAACACTGCTTTACGCATTTTTTCACCTTGTTGCAATTTCGCTGACAATTCCTTTACTTGATCTGGGGTCAAAACTGCCTCAACTTGTTGGCGAATTGCCTCGCGCTTCTGGGCGCGTTCCGGCGTATTTGCTCCAGGAGAGCTTGGCGCAGAAGTGTTCGTATCAGATACCTTTGTGCCACCATTGTCACCTTGAGACACATCTGGAGACTTAGAACTGGTGCAACCCGTCATTCCTCCAATTAGGAGAGTTGCAAATAAAAGGGTTGGTAAAATTATCTGTTTTTTAATCATTTACTTCTCTGGTTTTTGTTGTATGTAATATGATTGTTCTGACTCAATTTAGGTTTATGACTGTCTAGAAGATGTTTGAAAAGTTGCGGCTTGACTCATACCAGCTAATCTTAAAAGTTGGGATAGATTTGTGCATGAACTAGAATTCCTAACCTGACCAGGAAAAAAGTACTGAAGTTATTATGACTTTTTTCCTAATTTAGGAATAATTAATCAGTCGGAACGGCTCTATCGATTTTAGATACAGATTCGTTATATAGGAAGAAGAGTTTCATCCTAAAATTGTGAAAATACCTATGGTTTTGTCACAAAGGCCATTGAGTTGGAACAGTTCTATGATTCGCTTGACCTACCCATCGTTTCGTCTGTTACTTTACTTAGAGTGGCTGTTATTAGCTACGGCAATGTTCATGGAAGTTCTGCTGCCGTTTGAGTTTTCTTGGTCGTTGCCACTGCGAGTTGTTGCGATCGCAACTTTCAGCTTGATGGGCTTGAGACTACCAATGGTGAAGCTGGAAACGAAATTATTTTATACAGTCCTGGAATTCGGTTTAATTTTGCTGCCAACAACTCAACATAGCTTATCTAGTCGCTCCGTTTTCCTGCTGTGTCTGGTACTAGTGATGCGGAGTTGTCTAATATTTAAGCAATCGGGACAGCTGGCTGTCTTGGTTTTATCTCTGCTTACTTATGCAACACTGCTTTTATCAAGACCAATTTTACCTGAGAATTTTAGGCGAGATATAATTGCCATGTCTTGGGATTGGCGATTAAGTAATATATTATTGTTTAGCTTAACGTTAGTATTCGCTTTGTTGTTAATTAATGCTCTGCTTGCAGAGCGCCAAAGTCGAGAGCAGTTAGAAATTGCCCATTTGCAATTAGAGATCACCAATCAACAGCTGTGTCAGTATGCGCTACGGATTGAAGACCAGGCAACCTTACAGGAACGCAACCGAATTGCCCGCGAAATCCATGATGGATTAGGACACACTCTAGTCGCCCAAACTATTCAAATTAATAACACTCTATTGTTTTGGGAATCAAATAATGACAAAGCATTGGTATTTCTCAAACAGGCAAAGGAATTAGGGGCTGAGGCGCTGCTGGAAATTCGGCGATCGCTTTCTGTGTTACGTTCAAATCCTTTGCAAGGACAATCTCTCACATCAGCCATTGAAAAGCTGCTAACAGATTTTCAGCAAACCACAGGTATTGAACCGTCTTATAAAATTGACGTGCCGCACACTTTACCAACTGAAGTAAACACGGCCCTCTACCGGATTGTGCAAGAATCGCTGACAAATATTTGCAAACACGCTCAAGCAACAAGTGTCACCATTGGCTTACTCGCTCACGCTGGGATGATTCATCTGTCAATCGAAGATAATGGACAAGGATTTAATCCCACTCAAAATACAACCGGGTTTGGGTTACAAGGAATGCGAGAACGAGCGGTTGCACTGGGCGCTCAGTTGAATCTTAACAGTAAACTAGGAACAGGTTGCTGTATTTCTGTTTCTTTGCCACTATCAAAGCTGTTGTTTTAGCTATGATTCGGATTTTATTAGTTGACGATCAGCATCTTATTCGCCAGGGACTTAAGAGTATGCTTGAGTCCAATGCAGAGATGCAGGTAATTGGTGAGGCGGAGAATGGGCAACGGGCACTCGAACAGATTCTGGCACTGCAACCCGATATTGTGCTTATGGATGTTCGGATGCCTGTAATGGATGGAGTTGCGACAACAAAAGCGATCGCTCAACAATATCCCAACATCAAAGTTCTCGTCCTCACCACCTTCGATGATGATGAGTATGTTTTCCAGGCGATGCGGCTGGGTGCAAAGGGTTATTTACTCAAGGACACCGAACCAGAGGAACTCATGTTGGCAATTCGATCCGTCTATAAGGGACAAACCCTACTCGGCCCGGGATTGTTTGAGAAAGCACTCACGCCCATTGCCGCGCCTGTCCCTTCTGTGCAACCTCCTCCAGAATTGGCACAACTCACACCCAGAGAATTAGATGTATTACGATTAATTGCTTGTGGAGCTAACAACCGTGAAATTGCTGAATCGCTGTTTCTTTCAGAAAATACTGTTAAGAATTATGTTACCAGTATTTTAAGTAGGTTGAGTTTGCGCGATCGCACTCAAGCCGCTTTATTTGCCCATTCGTTGTTTGGTGGTTCTAAATAGCTTTAGAATCTTGCGGCTAATTCTTCATAATATTGGGTTTGATTTCTAGCTAACAAATCGCACTGGCATCATAATATTGCGTTGCGTGTCCTTTAATTTAAGAATCGGATTTGAGATATTCCTGTAATTGCTTGGTACGCAATTTTGTGGTATTTTCCAGACAACCAAAATAAATGGTAGGAGCAATACTTCCTCCCTCATATTTGCTTCTTTCAAACTCACAATTGGCATCTCGAAACTTTACCCATACTACCTGTGCAGCAATCAATTTCTGTTTCCTAGAGTTTTCTAAGGTAGGTAGCAATTGTTTATAAGCTTGATTTAGTTTCTTATCTGCATTCTGATAAGATAATCTAGCGCATTCATTAATTGCTACTTGAGTTTGAGGATTATTACAGTTGAATTTTTGAACTAACCGCATCTGGGGTAAAGCAGGTGTTGTACCTGCCATTGTCATCGCAGGGGTATCTAAACTGCTGAGAGTTAGCATACTTGCCAAAACTAGTAATAATTGACGCATGGCAAAAATTTTATTGTTTAAGTATTTGAGGGAGGCATGAGGCAGAAGGCTGGAAGGATCTTAAACCCAAGACTCCTCCCACCTCCTGCCTTCATTGATAAAATATACCAGTGGTGATGAATATTTGTGTATATTAAGATGCAGGAGATTGACAATTTGTTACAAAATATAATCTAGCCGCTAGAAGGAAGTCGAAATTTTACGAAAATGCTAAAAATAATTTGGTATTTTAGCGATCTTAAGTTAAGCTTTTATATTTTATGAATCGTTCCGCCTGCCTTATTTTCAATCCAGTTGCGGGTCAGGGAGACCCAGACCAAGAATTAGCAGAAATTCGGGCAATATTAGAGCCAGATATTGACCTAGATATTTATTTAACAACTGAAGAAATCGATGCCGACCAATTAGCTTATGCAGCTGTAGGGCGAGGAGTAGATGCAATCATTGCTTCGGGTGGAGATGGGACTCTCTCGGCTGCGGCGGCGGCTGTAGTTGGTACTGATATTGCATTTGGCATCATTTCCAGAGGAACAGCAAACGCTTTTGCCACAGCTTTAGGAATTCCTGACACGATCGCAGGTGCGTGTAACACAATTTTACACGGAGGAACCCGCAATGTAGACGTAGCTTATTGCAACGATCGCCCGATGGTACTCTTAGCAGGTATTGGCTTTGAAGCTGAAACTGTAGAATTGGCAGACCGGGATGCCAAGAATCGCTTCGGAATGATGGCCTACGTTTTCGCTGGAATTCAGCAACTGAGAAACTTAAAAAACTTTGATGTTGAAATTGAAACAGAAGACAGGATAATTAAAACTAGCGCCTGTGCAGTAACAGTTGCAAATGCCGCGCCTCCGACTTCAGTCTTAGCTCAGGGGCCAGCAGGTCTGATTTATGATGATGGGTTACTAGATTTAACGATTGTCGCTCCAGTTAATAAGGCAGGAGCGATCGCTGCTACATTCCATCTATTCCAAACGGCTTCTACAGGTAACGCCGTAGAGCGGGATGATATTGGTTTTCTGCGAGCCAAACAATTTAAAATTACGACTGAGCCACCACAAAAAGTTGTTCTAGATGGTGAAATAGTCGGCACAACACCAGTAGAAATTAAGTGTGTACCAGCAGGATTGAAGATTTTTGTGCCATTAGTAGAAGAAGTTGAGCCTACCGAAAAATTAGAGGGACTCCCTAATTTGACTATTGAGATGAAAGACACAGCAGAGGAATGAGGGGATTGGGGAAGGTGGGGCCCCCTCTGGGGATAAGGGGTAATGGGAATTGGGAATTGAGAATTGGGAATTGGGAATTGAGCAGTAATAATCAATAGTTCTTCTTCCCCTACTCCCTGCTCCCCTGCTCCCCTGCTCCCTGCTCCCTACTCCCCTACTATTCAAGATTCAGGAGTATGTTGCATTGAAACTTGTATCAGATCCAGCGATCGCTAACAAAATTCGTAAAATGAATCAGCGAGTAAAGTGGCAAGATCCGTTGATTGTGGAACGGAACATCGACCAAACTCGCCTGGTGTTGGAGGATGGACAAACAGATAATCCTGAGTTCTCATTTTTAGTTGTAGGTGATAGTGGTTCTGGTAGGCATCGGGGACACAATCCCCAGCGACAGGTTGCTGAACTCATGTTGCCCCATCACGACGAATCCCGGTTTATGCTGCATACCGGAGATGTAATCTATTTGGTGGGGTCGAGTGAATACTATCAGCAAAATTTCATCGAACCTTACCGAGAGTTTCTCTTGGGCGGAGAGCATCCGAAACGGATTGCTTATGACCAGATGACTTTTAAACTGCCAATTTTACCAGTACCGGGAAATCACGATTACTATAACTTGCCCATTTTATTGAGCTTGGCCTCTCTAACAACATTACCGATTCGTCGCCTATTGCGATCGCGGTTAGACTTAGATGTAGCCTTACATGGATCGGGAACTGGTGAGGCTTACGCACGGGCTTTTCTAGACTATCTTAAGGCGTTGCAGCTTCCGGGAGAGCTAACTAGCCATTTAGATAAGTACTACACAGGTAAGACAGATACAGGTCGTTGTTTGAAGTACGAACCTGGGCATTTTACCCGTCTTCCCAATCGCTACTACACTTTTCGCTATGGCGGGATTGATTTCTTTGCCTTAGATTCTAATACATTTAACGATCCGCCACCCCTGCCTAAAACAAAACAAGGTGATGCCGATCGCAAAATCTTAGAAAAGCGTCGGGAAGATTTAGAGCAAGAAAAGCAGCAAATCATTGAAACCTCAGCCAAGCTTCGTCCTGAAAACCCAATTGAAGCCGACCAATTAGACGACTTCCACGCCAAGCTATCGCAAATCGAAGAAATTATTGTTGATATCAAGAAGCAATTAGCCAGTGACAAAACAATGCAGACTGATATCGAACAATTAGACTGGCTCAAGCAAAGATTAATTGAATCTTGGAATAATTCAGAAATTCGGGGAAGGGTGATTTATTTCCATCATCCTCCTTACGTAACTGAGGCGACAAAATGGGAGCAAGCACAAACTTTGATCGTTCGCGATCACTTCCGTGGTGTGTTGGATGCAGTAGCTAAAGAAATAGGTTCCTTAAATCAGGGCCGTCCTTTGGTTGATTTGGTATTAAACGGTCACGCCCACTGCTTGGAACACCTTGAGACAATGGATACAGGACACGCTGATGCTCATATCCACTGGCTTGTTTGTGGTGGAAGCGGGTTTAGTTTGCGCCGCCAACGGATTGAGGGAGCAGATTTGATGGAGACTTTTGGGAATGAAAATAGATTAGTGGCGCGATCGCATCTCTTCATTGGTCGCAACGGTCAAGGTTCTCTGAAGCGACGACCTTATTCAGGTTTACGTATTGATGTTAAAGGCGATGGACAGCCTAAGTTTATTGTCCGTCCTTTGGTTGCCGAATGGCATCAGCGACAATGGCATAATAGTGAACTCGAACCGTTGATTATTTAGTGTTAAACCTCTGGAAATATTAGCCCATAAAAGTAGAGACGCAATGATTGCGTCTCTACATAAATACCTATTTATTTCGCCTAATTACGTGTGATTGCACCTAGTAAAAAGGATTGGTGTTAATTAAATTACTCCTGGGCCTCTACCGCGTTTGTCACCCTTGTCGGTTAACTTACCTTCTTCGTCTTGATTAACTTCTCCGAGTTCTTCAATACGTGCTGCCTTTTCCTCAGCTGCTTGTTTGCGTGCATCACCGGGTTCTTCGTAGTACATTTCCGGTTCAATTGCATAATTATTAGACAAACCTTCTTTGTCCACAGTATAGCCGTCAGTGGTGCGTATACTTTCTGAATCGGTTTGATCGTCAGTAGGTGCGTCTGCTTCCCCTTCTTCTGTGGGGAGTGTTTTGTACTTATCTCCTTCTCTTTCCATTCGAGCAGCAGTTTCAGCTGGGATAATGCCGCGATCGTATGTATTTGATTCAGCTCTATCGGATGAATCTATATCTCTCTTAACTGCTTCATTAGCCATAATTTATGTCCTCGTTAAAAAATCTATTGAATAACTTCAAAACCTAGATTAGGCTGTTTTTAATCTCAAATCTACTATCTTTAGAAGTGATTTAAAGGTTAAGTATAACGCTATCTTCTCTCTCTTTGGATATAAATACTCATAGTTACCAATATTAGGAAAGGGGCTTAATGCTCTTATCTTAAGCCCCTGATTAAGGTTAAGCAAAGTTCCACCATCCTGTCTAAGCTTAATGGTTGGAAATTTATTCGCCCAGAAATTGTTTTTTTAGAAATTGAATTTCATCGGCTAATTCTTGCCGAGTTGAAACCTTCAATAAATAACGGGAAATAAACCAACTAGCGTAACCAATTCCAACTAATTCAAATAGCAGTGATAGTAGTGGAATATCATTGATTGCATCCAATAGTGTTAATACTATTTTTGCTGTAACAATTGCTGCCCAAATTAAAGCAAAAGTTATTATAGGCTGTTTATATTCCTTAAAAAAGCTACCTAAATATTCGGGTAATTGCTCTAAAAAGTGAGAAACTTGCCTACCAATTTGCTGCCATTGAGATTCAGGTTCAGGTGCTGGTGGTAGTTTTGGTAAGTTTTCAGTATCAACACCTTTAATTGCTAGCGTACCTTGTGATAAGGAGGTGTTGATAGATTCACGTTGCTGTTGTCCGGTTTCCATAGTTTTTATTCGCGGTAACTACAATAGTTTGTGTAATTGAACTGAGCATCAATAAATATAATTATTAAGATCGTCAGTTTTTAATTCTTAGTAATCAGCAAGTGATAAGTATAACTAACTGACTACTAAGACTGAGCAGGAGCATTTAGATTTATTTTCTTTTCGTCTACCTACTCACTTGGATTTATTCGCTAGTTGCCTTAGTTTTTTGGCGGGACAACAGTTGCTTTAACAACTACAGTTTTGACACCTTTGATTTGCTTAGATAAAGGTTCAATTTTAGCCAACTCTTTCTGATTGCTCACAGTTCCCCCGACAGTAACAATTCCATCACCTGAAGCATTAACTGTTAGTTGACTCTTGGGGATGTTAGCTTCTAATTTGGAGCGAACTTCACTTGATAAGTCTCCTTTGGCTCGTTGTGTATCGCCACCAGTTGTATTATTGCGCTGTTCGCGGGCGCGAATATCAGCATCAAGTTGTTTTCTGCGAACTTCACTTTGCGCGTCTTGTTGAGAAGCTTGTGTTATTTTTGCAGTTGGTGTTTGGGGAGCCTCATTAGGATTATTGGGTGCAGATTCACTTGTTTTAGAAGCGTTATCACAAGCAGCAACACCAAAAACTAAAAGACCGCTAATTAAGAAGGGGGTAAGCTTTTGCATAGGTTTAATTTGCAATCGAAAGTGAAATTTGTTGATATTTACGGCTGAAGGGAGGAGCAAGTTTTTTAAGTCAGGAGCAAAGTTTTAAAATTCTTGCTCCTGCAATTTTGGGGAATGAGTGACAGCTACTTTGAATTAAAGTACTTCGTCACGACGGTCAACAATGACTACAGAAGGATCGTCTCGATCGGTTTGTGTTGAGTAACTGGTGCCACTATTAACGGCTGCTGTGTCGTGATGCGTTACCCGGTCTAAACCTGGGCGATGTTCGCTAATTTCAGTGGCATCATAGATCGCAAACTCCTCAATCCCCCGATGTTTGAGAATCTTTTCAGCTTGGTGGATTTCAGCTTCCGTACCATCGATAATTACCAAGTAGTCGCCTTTTTGGAAGCGATCGCTATAAACTCGCGCTCTATCTTCAGGAATTCCTAAGCCAACGAGTGCGCCAACAATACTCCCAGCTGCTGCACCGATCGCACCACCAGCTAAGGTTGTCGCCAAAGCTGTTGCTACTGCGCCACCAGCAATCACAGGCCCGATTCCAGGAATTGCTAAAGTTCCAAGTCCAACTAATAAGCCAGTCAAGCCACCTACGACTCCGCCTGTAGCTGCTCCAGCTTTTGCACCATCGTCAGCTTTATTACCTGTACCAACGTTTCTATCTACATCTACACCAGCGATTCCCTGACCGTTTGCATCTTTGGCTATGATGGAGACTCTACTTAAAGGAAAACCTGCATCTCGTAATTCTGTAAGTGCTGTTTCCGCATCTCGGCGATGAGAAAAGACTCCAATCGCGCGTCTTGCAACACCACTATCAGCGACATTAACATTAGGGGTTGGAGCAACATAATCAGCATTTCTAGCATCTGGGTTGTCATAAATACCAAACTCTTCGACACCCTGCTGATGGAGAATTGCTTCTGCTCTAGCGATTTCTGTATCTGTGCCATCAAGGATAACTAAATAGTGTCCTCGTCTCACACGTTCGTCGTAGACTCTGGCTCGTTCTTCAGGAATTCCTAAACCAATTAATGCACCGATCAAACTACCTGCTACTGCACCAATACCAGCGCCAGCGAGAGTTGTAGCTAGGGTAGTTGCTGCGGCTCCAGCCAGCATAATTGGCCCAATTCCAGGAATTGCCAAAGTTCCAAGACCGACTAATAAACCAGTTAATCCGCCCAAAGCACCGCCTGTGGCTGCTCCGACTTTAGCACCTTCGTCGGATTTATCACCGACGCGATCGCGCACTTCGGCTCCAGCAATATCATCTTTGTCTCCATCTTGCGTAATGACAGAGACTCTGTTCATGTCAAAACCGACTTTTTTTAATTCATGTAACGCGTGTTCGACATCTCGACGATTAGAGAATACACCTACACCACGTTTATGTACGCCCACAACCATTATCTTTTCTCCTCAGCAAAAATAAATTATTCAACAAATTTATAGCTTGTAATACCCTTATTAATGCATGTTTTTGTTTTTATTTCATCAATCGCTTGGAAGAATTTTTGTCTCTATCATTAGACATAGGTGTTTTTATCTAAATGAGTAAACAAATCTCAAACATAAAATATTTTTTCTAAAAGTTTAGATATCAATCATCCTAGGTTGAAATATTTTTGCTAAATATTGATACAAAAGGTATTATTTTCTACCGTTCAGCACCGTTAATCATCTATTTCTAACCTGCTGTGTACATAGATGCAATTAATAAGTTTATAAAAATTACTTTTATCTAAAAATACTTCTTTTCTAGAAGGCAACAAAAATTGGAAAAAGGATAACAAAGCATTTGTTATTTGAAAATACAACTTTTGGCAAAAAAAACTATTACCTAAGAAAGTGTCAGCTTTTATAACTGATAATTAAGCTGATAATTAAAGCCATTTGCTAAATGGGTATTTAATTTAGTGCAAGTGAGAAAATATGATGTTTCAAGGTTTTTTAAGTATATTGGGATGTAACTGGTTGCCTTTTGGGTTAGTGCCGATAACTTTAGCTCAGGATGTACTAACTCCAGAAGAAGCATCAGTTCTTTTTTCTGGGCCTAAATTCTTGGTGGCATTGGTAGCTGGGGTTTTGATGGCATTTGCCTTTCAATTATTATTGACAAACTTTTCAGTTGCTGTCGGAATTTCATCTTGGGAAATTGGCTCAGATTCCGATGATGAGTCCGAAAGTTTGGGTAAGACAATTCGTAAAGGTCAAGCTAAAGTTGGTACTTGGGCGTTAATAACGGTTAGTATTGCATTATTTATTGCTTGTTTTTTAGCAGTAAAACTTAGCTTAATCGAAAGTGCATTTTTAGGTGCAATTATTGGTGTAGTCATCTGGTCTACCTATTTTTCATTAGTAATTTGGTTGGGTTCATCAGCAGTAGGTTCTTTAATTGGTTCTATTTCTAATACTGTAACTTCTGGTTTTCAAGCTCTGATGGGTACAGCAACTGCTGGTATCGGTGCTAATGCTGCGAAAAAACAGTTAGTTTCTACGGCTGAAGATATTACAGCCGCAGTCCGACGGGAATTAACTTCAGGTTTTGATGCTGAAGGAATTAAAAATACGCTCCAAAGTTCTTTAAGTTCTCTGCAATTGCCAAAGCTGGATATTAAAGAAATTCGCACCAAATTTGACCAGCTTCTTAAAGATACAGATTTGCAATCTGTTGCTAACAGCGACCTATTAAAAAACATCGATCGCCAAACATTTATTGATTTAATCAGCAGTCGCACAGATTTATCTAAAGAAGATATCAATGGCATTGCTGACCAATTTCAAGGTGCTTGGCAACAAGCTTTGAATCGTCAAAATCCCACAGAACAAGTAATTAATTTACTTAAATCTGCTACTCCTGAAGAACTTAATTCCGAGCAATTGGGCGAACGACTTCAACAACTGGTTACATTTGGAGGCGGTAATGGCAATGGTGTAATTAAGCAAGCTATTCGATACGGTTTGAGCGCTGCTGCACCAGCCGTTTTGGAGCGGATCAACCTTTCTGATATTGATGTCAGCAAAATTACAACTCAGTTGCAAAAGCTGAAGGAAAAAGTTCAGGATGTCGATGTCGATCGAGTCACAGAACAATTTCAAAAGTTTAGAGAGCAAGCAACTGAGCAAGTATCTGCAAAATTGCCAATATCACTTGAAAACGCGATTAAAGCAGATGTCGAAGACTACATATTGCATTCGTTCCCTTGGCACTTTAACCGAATTACCCTCGTAGATGAATTTAAAGAAGTTATCTATGACGTAAATGCAGATCCGACAACTGTCAGACGGGAGTTGGAAGAAATCAATCAAGAATATTTCACTAACTTGCTAAAGCAGCGAGGCGATTTGGGTGAAGCCAGAGTGAAAGAAATTTCCGAACAAATGGAAAGCGATCGCCTGGAAGTTTTAGAGACTGTAAAACAGGCCGAAACGCGAGAAAAAGGGCAAGATTTCCGCACGCGCATCGAAGATTATCTGCGTTCGACGGGGAAAGAAGAACTCAACCCTGAAGGTATTGAACGAGACTTTGCCAAGTTGGTGGAAGATCCACAAGCTGGTTTTGAAGATTTAACTAGCCGCTTCGGACAATTTGACCGCGATACTTTTGTACAATTGCTCAGTCAGCGTCAAGATATCAGCGAAGAGGAAGCTAATAATATTGTTAGTCAACTCGAACGCAACCGTGATAATGTCTTGAATCGCGCTAGAGAATTGCAAGAACAAGCAAAAGCGAAAGCCGATGAACTGCGCCAAAAAGTTGAAGACTATCTACGGAATACTAATAAAGACGAACTCAATCCCGAAGGCATCAAACGTGAGTTTAAAGTTTTACTAGACGATCCGCAAGCTGGAATTAGCCTTTTAACTTCGCGCCTAGCGCAATTTGACCGCGATACACTGGTACAATTGCTCAGTCAGCGCCAAGATTTGAGCGAAGAACAGGTAAATCAAACTCTCGATCAGCTAGAATCAGTCCGAGATAGTATTTTGCAAGTACCGCAACAGGCGAAAGAACAGTACGAAAAAACTACAAAAGCGATCGCAGAATATCTCCGCAATACCAACTTGGAAGAACTCGATCCAGAAGGTATTAGAAGCGATTTGGAAAAATTACTCGACGATCCTAAAGCCGGAGCCTTAGCACTGCGCGATCGCTTATCTAATGTCGATCGAGAAACCTTGGTTAAACTTGTCAGTCAGCGCGGAGACTTGAGCCAAGAGGAAGTTAATCAGATCATCGATCGCGCCCAAGATGCCATTGGTGATATTATCAGAGCGCCAAAACGTTTAGCAAAACGTACCACTCAAGTAGCTTTAGATTTTGAAGCCAATCTTGAAGAATATCTGCGTAATACCAACAAAGACGAACTCAATCCTGAAGGAATCAAACGCGATTTACAATTGCTGCTGTCTTCTCCCCGCGCTGGAATTGGGAATTTAAGCGATCGCGCCTCGAAATTCGATCGTTCGACAATTGTGGCGCTATTATCCCAACGTGAGGATATCTCAGAAGAAGAAGCTAACCGAATTGTGGATCAAATTGATTCAGTTCGCAGTTCCATTGTCGAACAGTTTCAGCAGATCCAGGAAAGGGTACAATCAGTGCTGGATGGAGTTTTTGCCAAAGTTCGCAACTATCTTAACTCCCTGGATCGTTCCGAACTCAACTATGAAGGCATTAAGCAAGACTTTTCCAAAGTATTCGACGATCCGCAAGCTGGATTTGAAGCATTGCGCGATCGCCTCAGTGAATTCGATCGTGACACCTTAGTTGCTGTCATCAGTTCTCGCCAGGATATCTCTGAGGCAGACGCTAATCGCATTATCGATCAAATAGAATCAGCGCGGGATGGCGTATTACAACGAGCCGAACGCATCCAGAAAGAAACCCAAAAACGTTTGAAAGCGATCCAACATCAAGCTAAAAAGCAAGCTGAAGAAAGCAAAAAAACCGTTGCGAATGCTGCTTGGTGGATATTTGGGACAGCTATAACTTCCCTTGCAGCTAGTGCGATCGCTGGTGCGATCGCTGGTGCGATCGCTGTTACAGGGATACCTCTACCTCGTTAAAATATCTCCCTCATCAGGAATTTTGAAAAAATACAAAGTGGTATTCATTTCTAAAGAATGAATACCACTTTTTTTTAGAGACAATAGTAAAAGTCTACATAATAAAAACGCAGTTATGACAACTACACTTACCTCTGTTGTTAAACCAAGAGCCGAAGATAGTTTTGCTATTACCTTTGCGCCATTGTCTCTTGAAGAAATCTATGCCAAGTCTGAAGATCCAGGCAACGGTGCTGTGGTTTTGATGAGTGGCGTAGTTCGCAATAAAACCGATGGTAAACCTGTCATTGCTCTAGAATATCAAGCTTATGAACCTATGGCATTGCAGATATTTTATCAAATTGCTGCTGATATTCGCTTATCTACGCCTGATGTGAATCGGGTAGTGATTCATCATCGCACCGGACGTTTGCAAGTTGGAGAAATTAGCGTTTTAGTAGCAGTGGGTTGTCCTCATCGAAGTGAGGCGTTTGAAGCTTGCCAATATGCTATTGACACTCTCAAACACAATGCACCTATATGGAAAAAAGAACATTGGGAAGATGGTTCTAGCCGTTGGGTGAGTATTGCTGCTTGCGAACAGTTGGGAGAAAATTGTTTTTAGTACAGTTTTAGTTTTGCATAATTAAGCGTAGCGTTTTTAATGCAGGGGGATACATTGGCATTGTATCGGGACGCATTGGCATTGCAGAGGGATGCATTAACATTGCAGGGGCACGCATTAACATTGTATTGGGATGCATTAGCATTGCAGGGGCACGCATTGGCATTGCAGAGGGATGCATTAACATTGCAGGGGCACGCATTAACATTGTATTAGGATGCATTAGCATTGCAAGGTATTGCCAAATTTAATTCGCTACGAATTAATGAAATGCTGTACTTAGCAATTTCGCAAAATGCGCCGCTATCAATGTACAACAGTCCCTGTTCCTCTTGTTGCAAGTCTCTTATTTACAGTAATCTTTGGCGCTTTGAGTGGAATTAACGCTTACTTGTGACCATTCTCTAATCACGAATTCACTTAAACCGACGTGGGGCGATCGCTTGGCATCGAGGCTTTGCCAATCACTTTGACTTCCCCAGTCATAAGTGTATCCTAGTTGTGTCCACGGATAATGGACAACGGTAGTTGATGAGTCACTTGGTGAACCATAGCGGCTCTTAAATTGCTGGGTAAACCAATCTTGATAGCTAGTTGAGATTGATTCAAAGGCGTTAGGTACAGGAAATTCCACTTCTGCTTCACGATCGCTAATGTTAGGATCTCGACTAGGACGAAAGAGCGATCGCGGTTCCACCCAAAGTTCAACTATATATCTGTTTGTAGTTGCGGAGTCTGGAGGTAAACCCAATAGTTGGTTCAGTCGATACTCTAAAGATATTGGGCTAGTAGTACGGTAAGTTTTGCAGAATTTTTGTAAGTCTGGAACAGCCGTAACCCATAAATCGCGTGATAAAAGCATCACCTTACCCAAATTATCTGCATATCCAGGAAAGCTTGTCCAAGCTACTACTAAAACCCGGCTTTTGTCCCATTTAAGATCGGAGTTATACGAAACAATCGGAGTCAGATTTCGATAAATTTTACGAGGTTCGGCAATTTTTGCATCCTCTACTGCATCTAGATAAGCTTGTGGTAAGGGCGATCGCTCGGAAGTATTTCCTCTTGTTGATTGTGCTAGAGATGCAGAATTTAACAAGGCTGCGGTAAGACCGATCAGAATAGCAGCATAAGGGAAAACTCGCTTTTTAGTGCGATCGCTAGCCGGAACTAAATTCATCTTCTTTTTTAAGATTTGGGAGATTTAAAGATAAATATGGCGATCGCCAAGCAGCAAACTTCAGAAGATGTAGTTAGCCATATCTTGCACCTAGCCCTGGCGATTAGAAATCGCGGCTATACAAACTTTCGTCCGCCTACGCGGACTAATACAAAATCAAGGTTTTCAACCCGCGCAGGCGGGTAAAGCCTCGTGTAGCCGCGACTTCGAGTCGCCTGGTGCAAGATATCAGGTTAGCGATCGCTTGTTGAACTCCAGAATGGATATTTTTTGTTCAGCCATTCCTACTGGAATATAAGACAAATTATTTTAAACTCTAAGAAAATTATTAAATAATATTTATATTTGCAAAACAACAATTTTTGTTGCATTTGTTTACATAATCTGCATTGCTCTATTGAGGTTTGTAAATAATTTGTATTTCTGCAAGGAATATTCCTTTAGACTGATCTTTAACCGAAAAATGTGGGAATAAACACAAATGCATTCGTTAAATATATTTTGTCACGAATCTGTAGTTGCTGTTTCCTTTGTAGCTTGCATTCTTGGACTGGTGTTACTGTGGGATAGTAAGCAACAAAAAAGTGATGTGGAAGAAACAGAGGTGATTCTGTTTAGAATGAGCTTTACTTATTGGCTAGTTTATTGTGTAGCTTTTGGCATAGAGAAAATAATTTTACCCGAATGGGAATCTGTAGTTATGACTTTGAAAATAACTACTGCTCTGTCATATTTCTTAACTTTTTCGTGCATTCTTAGTCTGCCACTACACAAATTTGCAGTCCACCGTGTTGAAGAATAGACATTGGGAATTGGGCATTGGGAATTGGGAATTGGGGATGATTTAAGATTTCATTGCGATCGCTAATGCTGCTTCCAGTTCTGACTGTGCCAAAGGGGTCAAAATAAACACCTCTTGTACCGTTTTTCCCTGCCGTGCAATGACTTTATAGCCACCGCGAATCGGTACAGAGATCCGCAGTTGCATTTTTGGACAATGACCTCTCGATCGCCCAATCACTCCTGGCGTTACAGTTTGGATGCCATGTTGTTGACAAAGACGTTCTAAAATTGGGATAAGACCAGAAAGGTGTGTCGAGTGATTCCAAACTAGTCTGGCAGCTTTTTGTGAAGTCGCCCGGAGTGAATCTGCGGTGGGTTTGCCCATAATAATTAAGCTGCTTCTAGAGGTGCCATTGTCAAACCTGCTCGGCGCAGCTGCTGGTGATAGAGTTCCGCAGGTTCTTGAGGGCCGACCCAAACGATCGCTTGACCTTCATAGTGTACCTGATTAGTCAGATCCCACGCGCGATCGCCACTCATCCCTGGAATATATTTCATCAAACATTCAGACACATGTTGGAATGTATTAAAATCATCGTTTAATACAATCACTTTGTAATTGGGATAAGTCTTACGGATAACTTGACTAGACCGTTCAGGAGCTATAGTTGGTGCTGTGGCCATCCCGTAAATATCTGCTGAAAGTGTCGTAATCATAAAACAATTGGTCAATAATATTTTACAAAACTACAACTAACTAGTTTAGTGCATTGTCAGTTGTCATTTGTCCTTTGTCATTTGTTCAAAATTCAATGACAAATGACCAATGACAAATGACCAATGACTATCTACCGCCAATTATCCCAGTTTTCGTTAAAAATGGATGTATCGGGGAAGGCGGTGGGGTTGCCATTTTGTTGCAAAAGCCTTTTGAGTGCTTCTAGTTGTGGCTCTTGTTTGGGTAAGTTATCGACTAGTTGGTAGGGTGCGATCGCATTTTTGATGGCAAAACTAGCAACAGTTCCCGCAGCAGCGCCAGACGACCATTCAAAGGAATGGACTCTATAGGCAGCAGCCGCAATATGACTAGTAGCAATGCTTTTGCCTCCTACTAATAAATTATCAATTTTCTGGGGAATCATAGCCCTGAGAGCAATTTGGAAGGGATAAGCAAGGCCAGCACCCCGCCTTTCACCTGGATGTTCTGTATTACCAGGGGCTTCTGGGGGACTATTCACCATACAAGGATGGAAATCTATAGCATAGTGACCAATACCTACAGCATCGGGGAAAATAGTAGAACGAGTCCTTCGCATTGCTTTCTCTGGTGAAACTTTGCCATCAATTACTGATACAGCTTCCAAACCTGCAAGTGCTGCTCGTAGCCTCCGATACATATCTGCTGGTAGAGTCTTGGAGTAATATTCATCACTGTAATTTCGGCGAGAAATATCAATTTCCCAAATACCAAAGCCATCAGGTTGTCCCCAACTAGGGCGGCCAATGATGCGCCGTCCTTCACGCATGTAGGGATATTTCGATAAGCCATGCACTGTCCCCATTGGAGAATTTAGCCCGGAAACAAAGCGGTTATTGCTTTGCTGCTGCTTCACGCCATCCCCCAGTTGAGAATCTGTAGTCCCAGCTACCAACCAATAATAGAAAGAGATGGCATTTTCCTCAGCTTTGCGGAGGGTTTCTGTCCGCAGTCCTCCCATCCAGCCACCTGGGTTTAACTGCCCAGTAGCTTGTAACTGCTGTCGAGTGTAAATCAGGTTATCTTGGGCTGTTCCAGGGCGATAGTCGTTACCCCAAGTCCAGTTTTGCATCGAGATATCCCCTGGTGTAGGAGCATCAAAACTTACACCACCGAATTTTGCAGGTTTCCCTTTGTTTGGACTCCAAATGCGACGATAGGTGAAAACTAAATCAAAATTAGCCAGTCGCGTTAATTCATAGCTAAAATATGGAGCGTATTGTGAATAAAATGGGGGCATTGTCTGCGGTTGCGGTTCCTTAGTTGCCTCCATTGCAAAGGTGTAGGTAAAACCTTGAGGGCAATAAGGATCGTTGTTGGTGCTGGAAGCCGAAGGTTCCAGGTAGGAACGGGCATCAATGCCTAATCTATAGGGGACATCAGCTAGTGCAATAATTTCTCCGGTTTCGCTCGCATCTACGACGTACCACTTAGGAGCATCCCCTTTCCCTACCTTGGGGACGAAACGGAGAATAGTTTTGGTAAACCGAGATGAATTTTCATAGCTATAAGAATCTTCAATACTTTGAGATAAAGTATAGGTATTGAGAGGTGGTGCGCCTTTGGGTGGTTGATGTTGAATAGCGATCGCACTATTAATTATTTTCCCATTAGTAGTAATTTCCAAATCCTTAATTACCGTGTTGGGAAACCATTGCAACTTCCCCTTACCCTCTTTCTCGGCATCTTTGAGCATCTGGGCTAAAATAGCGTGAGCATCGCGGGGAAGAAAGCAGGATTCACTTACCCAACAATCACCGGGGTTAAGTTTGCCATATTTGCGCCCAATCCGGTTTCGCAATTCCAGATAGCCGCGAGAATAGAATTTGAGAGCGCGTTGGGTTGGGCGTTCGTCTAACGCAGATGTCCCTTGAGAAGAGATTTGTCCTCCCAGCCAGTCAGTAATTTCCGTCAGACAAACCGTTCGTCCTGCTAGCAACCCCTCGTAAGCTGTGGCGACACCAGATAGTCCACCACCCACAACTAAAATTTCGCAATTGACACTTTTATCTGGGGTTCTGGGTGGTGTGGCATTTGCAGAATCAAATGCAACTAAGGTAGATATTAAACTGAGACCGATCAGCGATGTTAAGCTATAAGCTACTTTGTGTCTGTGCTTCATGGTTAAAAAACCGCTCCAAATCCTGTGTCACCTTGTAGAAGGTAGCATCCAGGAAATGTTCATCACAAGTTGATCGGAGTAAATATATTTAAATATAAGTTTTATACCTAAAATACTGAGTATGTATGCTAAATTTACCCTGAAGTTATCAAATTCATTACTTCCCATTGAAGGTAATCCTTCATTTAAAGGATTTTTTTAACAGCACGAACTTTTTCAAGCGTGATACATTTGTTTTATAAAACATACATTATTATTTATTTTGTGTCAAATAAAAAGCAATTTATTCTTTTGTAAGACAGGGGCAAAGGAAT
Source organism: Nostoc sp. 'Peltigera membranacea cyanobiont' 232 (assembly GCF_002245985.1). Lineage (NCBI taxonomy): Bacteria > Bacillati > Cyanobacteriota > Cyanophyceae > Nostocales > Nostocaceae > Nostoc > Nostoc sp. 'Peltigera membranacea cyanobiont' 232. The sequence goes on along the minus strand of NZ_NOLK01000002.1, from coordinate 96,495 downwards.
GGGAAGTTATCTAGATATAGAAGGGTTAGCAAGCCTAGTTCGCAAAAAACGCGGCAGCAGAGGACTACGGGAAACATCGGCGGAGATTGGTAATGTTAGTCCATCCACTCTTTCACGAGTAGAGAGTGGCAAAATGCCGGATATGGAAACTTTTCTGGCACTTTGTAACTGGCTAGAAGTGCCACCTGCGGAATTGTTTAGAACCTCAGAGGAGGATCAACTGGATACGCCTGAAGCGATCGCTATTCAACTACCGGCTGACAAAAATCTTGATCCAGCGATCGCCAATGCTTTAGCATCTCTAGTTAAAGCAGCGTACCGCGATCTCTCAAAATGATGGCGAATTGAAGCAAGAACCCTAAAATATATGCCATTAATTCAAAGTCTATCGCCGGAATCTAGGCAACGCTGTGAAGCGATCGCAACTGAACAACGAAGCTTACTTCGAGTGCGATCGTTTGAACCGTTACCCGCAGACATTCTAGCAACCAAGTTAGGAGCAAGACTTTTTACACCCGATCGGGTTCCGAATTTAGAGCCAGAGCAAGTAGCAGTATTACTTGCTAACGATGGGTGGTCAGCAGGGATTATACGCTATAACCCACTATGGATTGTATACAACCCACGTCATGCACCTGCACGCTATGAATCAAATCTGATGCATGAAATAGCTCATCTGTTGTTCAATCATAAGGCTGTTGGCTTTGATTCAATAACTGGACTACCAAAACGTAAACAAAACAACGAAGATGAAGCAACTTATTTAGGTGGATGCCTGCAAATTCCTAAACGTGGATTATTATGGGCGACACAACGAAAGATGCTATTACCTCAAATCGCAACACATTTTGGTGCTAGCGAAGCAATGGTGAAGTTTCGCAGTAATGTAACTGATGTGCCTATCAAATGCTAATATTTTACAATATATGCTCTGCCAGCAAACAGAATTCATTAATGAGTTATTAATAATCTTTAGCTGAAACTGTTATGATTTCTTCTCTTTTTCTGAAATTAAAAACTGCTCTTGTCAAAAGTAGACAAGAGCACTTTTTAATAGTAAAGCCCAAAATAATAATTTAGGCATCTTCAAGTTCAAATTGAGCCACCGTAACAGCGTTAAAAGCGAAAGCTAAAACCAATGGCATCGGCGACTGAAACCAAAAGGTAAAAAGAACAGCTAAAATCGTTCCAATTACTGCGGACATCGACCACAATCTTTCTTCAAAGGTTAATCCCTTCTCAGCTTTAATCACTCTGAGAACATTCACTGGGATTGGTTCTGGCATTACGCCACCTGGCGGAAAAGCCCAGAAATTGTTACGTCGCTCTACAAATAAATCTGTCCAGCCATTTTCTTGGCACCATGCCTCAATCCATTGAAGTGAGTAATGATTCATCATCGCGTTTCGGAGTTCGGTTTGTAGAAGTTGTGTACTCTGTGAATATAAACTTTTGGAGATTCCTAAATAACTAACTAATCGCTATAAAATTAACGCTAATTATCCAACTTTTAAGCTTTGTTAAGCAGTTGAGACGCATATAATTACGCTCAAACCTTACTTTCACTAATTAGAAGATTAGCAGTTGATGGAGGCTGTTTAATTTAAAAGACAATAAACTTTACTTGAAAGGTTGAAGGTCAAGAAATGTAAATAAATCAGTGAGTATTACTGCTTAATTAAACTCTTTATATCTTAAAATTCCAATCTAAAAATGAATAATTGTGAACAACCCAACAAGGATAGGCATAGCCCGTCTTAGACCTTGCTTTCTCCGGCTAAACTATTCTTTTAGAGTTAGTAATTTCAAGTTTTACCTTCATAAAGAGAGATAGGTTCTGCTTTTTTGTATAGGATTACTATTTGATTTTTGCAAAAACCTCGGTACGCCTTAATCTTCTGGAATCCTCTTGCCTGCTGCCTTTTGCTTAATAAGCCAATTAATTTCAAGAATAAAACCGGATTCCTATATATTCTGCTAAAGCTCGTGTAGTGTCAAAAATAACTGCTAATTAATCAAATTATTGATATTTAGGACTAGGGCATATTTTCAAAATCTTTATATCCTAATACCATTTCTTTGTGAGGCTGCGCCAAATTCTCTTGGCTTCTTTCTTTGCGTTCTTCTCTACGAGACGCTACGCGAATGGGCCCTTTGCGGTTCGTTCCTTATATAGTTTGGCGCATCTTCATACAGAATTAGTATAAGACATAGGCGATCGCTATGTTGTCACGATCAACAGAAAAGACTTAAGTAACGAACAGTGGGAGAAATTATACCATTTCTGTTTGAAAGTTACGCAAAACTACACGTGATAGGGACAATTCACAAATTGCCCCTACCTGAGTATTAAAGTTTTATTGTTTGCATGAGTCCTGTCTGCGTCTGAAAAGGTTAAATATTTACTTTTAAACCGTACAGGCGCAGAGAACACAAAGCAAAAAAGAGATTTTTGGAGTTATCTTGAAAAGGCTACTACACATTGATATAAGTAGCTAAATATGTATATAGATTTCCAGGCATTCAAGTTTGATTTTTTCACTATTAGCTAGCGATGCCTACGGCAGGCTACGCCTACGCTACCCTGGAACAGCGAATTTAGTAATGCAGATGAAAGTCATTTTGTACAGTTCGTCAGTCCTTAATCTATTACATTTAATTACGTCTACCTACTTAAAGCCATAATTTATTGTCTAGCCGAGCCTGATTTTTTCATTCCAGGTTGGTTTGGCGGAGTTGGGGAATTTGGTTGGCGACTAGTACGAAAAGTCACATTCACGCCTTCATTCGATTGCTCTAGAACCAGTAGAGGCGTGGGTTTAGCCTTTTGATCCCAATGCATAGTAGCAATCCGACCCTGAAGTGTTGGTTGCCAACTATCTTCATCTTCTATGGGACTTAGATAAGTTTCTATACAGTCAATAATTTGACTAATAGTAGCAGAAGTTGCTTGCGTCGGTAACTTCATTAACCGGACTTGAATGCGAAACAGCACTCGTTTAGCAGAGTTCCCTGGACTCCCAGTTTCATACTCTACATCAAAAGTTTCATCTACTTGCCGTCCAGAGCTATTAGCAATTCCGACAGATCCAAGTTGTGCTTGATTTGGACGCAGAGCTTGAGTAACTTTATCTTTGATCTGAATCTTTACCTGATTAAGGATTGCAAAATGAAACACCTCCTCTGACATCCGCATTCGCAGATAATCTAGGTTAAAGTCCCGTGAGTTGACCAAATCGGGATTAGTTTCCATTTTGCGAATCGTTTCTAGCGCCAGCTTAAATTTTTTCTCTAATTCTCGCGCCCGGAATTGTTCAAACTTAAGTTTTTTCTCCAGCTTATCCTTCTGGAGCTTACTATAGACAATTAAAGCAATCACCGCTAAAGCCAGTCCTCCAGAAGTTACCAACAATAATGGTGGTATTTGAGGATTACTTGCTGGCACTTCCTGGGTTGCTTTTTTAGGCTTTGTCCCAGAGGATTGGGCAAGAAACATTGAAGTGGACATGGTTGCAAACTGAAAAACTTGACTCCTGATGTTTAGGATGCCCAAATCTTCCATGCCATCTTGCTGTATGATTAATATTTTTAACAGCTTTTTACAAAACCCCCTATGTCCAGACATTTGAGCATCCCTGCCCTGTCTGAGGTTTCATCTACAAGCTTTAGCAATATTCGTCTGATAGCCACAGATATGGATGGCACGCTAACTAGACGAGGAAAATTTACTCCCGCACTGCTGCAAGCTTTAGAGGATTTAGCGGCTGCTGACATTAAGGTGCTGATTGTCACAGGACGTTCTGCTGGGTGGGTGAGTGGATTGAGTAGCTTGATGCTAGTCGCAGGTGCTATGGCAGAAAATGGCGGTTTGTACTTTCCACCTGGAAACCAGAAACCAGTAGTTTTAACACCCATTCCCGATTTAGTTAAACATCGCCAGCACTTAGCTACGACTTTTGAGAATTTACAAACTAAATTTCCCCAAATTCAAGAATCTGCTGATAATCGCTTTCGCATCACCGACTGGACTTTTGATGTAGCTGGTTTGCATCAAGATGAACTACAAACCCTAGATAGTCTTTGTCAACAAATGGGTTGGGGATTTACCTATAGCAATGTGCAGTGTCACATTAAACCCCAAGGGCAAGATAAAGCTGTGGGATTGTTGCAAGTATTGCGCGAATATTTGCCCCAGTACTCACCAGAACAAATTGTTACTGTGGGCGATAGTCCCAATGATGAAAGTTTATTCGATCCGCGTTATTTTCCTGTTTCTGTAGGCGTTGCAAACGTACTGGAATATCTGAATCAGTTGAAATATCACCCTGCTTATATTACCAATGCTGCTGAAGGCGAAGGATTTTGTGAGTTATCTAGTTATATTTTGAAAAGCTTGCACATCCCAAGTTAGGGAGAGCTAAACTTGCTCTACAATAATCTTGTAGCACTGATTTTACAACCATGACGGCTACTTTACCTGTTGGTATTGAATCAGAAATCTTCTATCCCAGTGCTGATGGTCAACCAGTGGCAGAAACCTACGACCACCTTTATGCCTTGCTAACTACCCTGGAAGTCCTAAAACAGTATCTGGCAGACCGTCAGACAACAGTATTAGGAAATCAATTTCTTTATTATGCACAGGGTTTTCCTAAGTTGCGGGTAGCCCCAGATGTAATGGTGATTTTTGATGTTGCACCCGGTGGTCGGGACAACTATAAAATCTGGGAAGAGGGTCAAGTACCCACAGTTATTTTTGAAATGACATCCTTTGGTACTAAAGGACAAGACGAAATCTTCAAAAAGACTCTCTATGAGCAGCTAGGTGTTAAAGAATACTGGCTATTTGACCCAAAAGGTGAGTGGGTAGAACAACAGTTACGTGGCTATCGCCTGCGAGGAGAAATCTACGAACCCATACAAGATGGACGCAGTGAACCACTACAACTGCGCTTGGTGATTGAGGGAAGGTTAATTGGGTTTTATCGAGAAGATACAGGAGAAAAATTACTCATCCCTGATGAACTGGCACAGGTTTTACGGCAGGAAGTTTTGGCAAGGCAGCAAGCAGAAGCACTGGCAGAACAAGAACGTCAACGAGCAGAACAAGAACGTCAACGAGCAGAACAGGCAGAATTGCAGATAGAACAGTTAAAGGTAAGGTTGCGATCGCTCAACGCAGACCCCGATACTATTCAGTAATAAGTCCAGAAGTTGCTATAGCTCAGGATAATTGCTCTCATTAGTTGCGTGCCTCGGTGAATTGCAATCCCAATTCATAAGTTGCTAAAATCCATCTTTTGATAGGCAAAATTCCCACAAATCATAATTTAAAAGACTTGCGAGAATTTTTTGTCTATTAGCTTCTAAAATGTTTTATTTACATATAAATTTGTACGTAGCAGCCCCCAAGCTATACTTGAGCCTACATCTTTCCATACATCCGCACGAACAGGCAGACTAGCAAACAAAACAAATAACCCACTGAGTAATAATACTTTCATGGTAGTACCCTAAAACTTCATCATCTTTGAGACATGAATCATTAGACATCGGGAAACCTAATGATAAAGATTATGAAGATTTAATGATCTCTGCTCAAATGGGCATGAAACCGAGATCAGTATAATTTTCTCTAAAATGCTCTGAAAAAATTTATCCTGTCTAGGTTTGAAAACTTCCTCCATCGGGGTTTTTCAGCCATGATTTACAAGGAGAAATCAAGCCTTTCTAGATCATCTTGCAGATTGTTGGCTATATCTCGGCTCAATACCAAGTAAACAATTTGTTACCTGTGTCTTTGCCACATTTATCACCTTAGACAGAATACAATAGATGTGTGTCCACCGCGTTTCAATCTCAGAAATCTCAACAGTACTGGTTTAATTGATGAGACTGTTTTATACAGTCATTCGTCAGAGGGTTAACGTTTTATTTCTAAGTTCCACCATAAAGTCCAAGATCATCAATGTAGAGTCAACAATTTACCTTTAAATACTGAGGTATAGAATTATGCAAGAAATTGAAAGATTCTTCAGCAACTTTTTCAGTGGCATACTCAACCGCTTTAAGTATTCTGCGATGGACGCTGCCGATCGCAAAATGAGAGAAACTATCGACGAGCAGGTAGAACAACGGCGACAAAAACCCAAGCCCAAGGATCGAGAAGACCGGGATTTGTAATTTATAATTCGTAATTTTTGAGTTCAATATAAGCATAGCGCTTTCTATTGTTGAGTGGGCAGCGCTATTTTATCGACCTCACAAAACTCTTTGGAATGTGCTAACCTAGTATGGTTAACTAATCTCGCACATCTAAGAATTCGGGTGTTTCCCAGTTGGGAAATGCACTTGGATGGAGGTTTAACCCGAATCGGAGTAAGAAAATATATGCCAGTAGTTTCATTGGCTCAAATGATGGAGTCAGGGGTTCACTTTGGGCATCAGACCCGGCGTTGGAACCCAAAAATGTCTCCTTACATTTATACTTCCCGCAATGGTGTGCATATTATCGACTTGGTGCAAACTGCCCAGTTGATGGATAATGCTTACAATTACATGCGATCGCACGCAGAACAAGGGAAGAAATTTCTTTTTGTCGGCACTAAGCGCCAAGCAGCTGGAATTATTGCTCAAGAAGCTAGCCGTTGTGGTTCCCACTACATTAACCAACGCTGGTTGGGCGGAATGTTGACCAACTGGGCAACCATCAAAACACGGGTAGACCGTCTGAAAGATTTAGAACGCCGTGAAGAAACTGGCGCACTAGATTTATTACCCAAAAAAGAAGCATCAATGCTACGTCGGGAAATGACGAAGCTTCAGAAGTACTTGGGCGGCATTAAAACAATGCGAAAAGTACCTGATATCGTGGTAATCGTAGACCAACGGCGGGAATATAACGCAGTTCAAGAATGCCAAAAGCTGAATATTCCTATTGTGTCCATGTTGGATACAAACTGTGACCCCGATGTAGTAGATATCCCCATTCCAGCAAACGACGATGCTATCCGCTCAATTAAGCTGATAGTCGGAAAATTGGCGGATGCCATCTATGAAGGTCGTCACGGTCAGCTGGATGCTGAAGATGATTACGAAGATTACGACGGTAGTGAGTATGACGATGACTACGAAGAAACCGAATATACTGATGCCGTAATTCCCGATGAGGAAACAGAGGAATAAGTAAAGCAGGGGGTGAAGGAAGTATCCAAAGGAGGGCGGTTGTTTGCAGAGTAGCAGTAATCCGCCCTAACCTGCGGTATTAAGGTAGAGGCGAAAAAACTCATACCTGATAACTTCATTATTTTTTCTGCCCCAGCCCTGAGTAAGATAGAAATACTCAACACCCGTGAGCGATTACAACTCGAGGTCAAGTTAGGAATTGAGGCAACATGGCGGAAATATCTGCAAAACTCGTCCAAGAGCTACGCCAAAAAACTGGTGCCGGCATGATGGACTGCAAAAAGGCGCTGATAGAGACTGAAGGCAATGTAGAAGAAGCCGCAGACTGGCTACGCAAAAAGGGCATTTCTAAGGGAGGGGCAAAAAGCGATCGCATTGCGGCAGAAGGTCTAGTAGACACTTACATTCAACCCGGTGGTCGAGTAGGTGTACTCATCGAAGTCAACTGCCAAACTGACTTTGTGGCTCGTAACGACGCTTTTAAAGCTTTAGTTAAGAACCTAGCAAAGCAAGCAGCAACTGCTGATAGTGTTGAGTCTTTGTTGGCTCAACAGTATGCTGAGAATCCAAGCGGGACTGTAGAAGAATTCATCAAGCAAACTATTGCTACGCTCGGTGAAAATATCCAAGTGCGTCGCTTTATCAATTTTGTACTAGCAGAAGGCGCTCAAGGAGTAGTAGACAGCTACATTCACACTGGCGGTCGAGTTGGTGTATTAGTAGAACTGGGTTCTGAAAGTGAGTCAGTGGCTGCTAATTCAGAATTTCAAAGCTTGGCACGGAACACCGCAATGCAAGTTGCGGCTTGTCCAAATGTCGAGTATGTGAGCGTAGACCAAATCCCCGCCGAAATTGCCCAAAAGGAAAAAGACATTGAAATGGGCAAGGATGATTTGGCGAACAAGCCAGATAACATCAAAGAAAAGATTGTTCAGGGACGGATTGAAAAACGCCTGAAAGAATTGACTTTGCTCGATCAGCCTTACATCCGCGATCAGAGTATTTCGGTAGAAGACCTCTTGAAGCAAGCGAAGACGCAATTAGGCACAGAGATTCAAGTTAATCGCTTTGTCCGCTATATATTGGGCGAAGGCATTGAGAAGCAAGAAATTAGCTTTGCTGATGAAGTCGCTGCACAAATTAGCAGTATGTAATATTGGTCATTGGTAATTAGTAATTAGTTTTTACCAAGGACAAAGGACTCTTTAACAAACAGGTCAAGCAAATAGCCTGACCTGTGTTTTTTTAGTAGAGACGCGAAATATCGCATTTAATTTAAAATCTAAAATCCTTTGGGAAGTTATTATAAAATAAATTTGTACATTTGTACTATGTAATAGTTCACATGGACAAGAACGAAAAGATATGGCAAGAGCAATCGAGCGAATTGAACGGGATATTGAAGCACTCAAAGAAGCGATTCGGGCGATCGCAATAGAACTACAAACCGCTTATGCTAGTTATCTAAACACCTTGGGGCTAGCTGTACGAAAACAATTGATTCTGGCGAGTTACCATCTTTGTACACAGGGGTATCCTGAAAACTTTCTGCATCTGTCATTAAATCAGCGCCAGCAATTGCAACAAGCCATCCGCAAGTCGGGTCAGGTGGCAGCAGAGCAATTGCTCGCTTGGATTAAAAGTGACGAAGCTGAGTTAGATAAGGAAGAGGTGGAAGAGGAGGATAAAGAAGTAGCATCTTCTGAACTTCTAGACACCTCAAATTCTCAGCCTTTGACTACCGACACTTCTAATCCTATAGAACTGGCAAAATGGCAACATAACTTAGAAGAGGCCACGCAAGAGATACTGAAAAAACTTTCTCATGATGCTAATCTTTTATTACAAAAAGCTGGGGTATTACCCAAAAAATTACCAGAACCGATTTTAGCTGCTGCGGCTGCGGCGGCATCAGAAGCATCTGCCGAGGTTATGCCAGGGCCACCGAACTTATTAAACTTAGTAATTGAAATTGAAAATGAGCAGCAGTCAGAAGATTCTGGACTGACGCAAATCATGGCTATTAACCTGCGGCTAGGAGAAATTGAATTTGCTGATGTGACACTCTCCTCTGAACGTAGGCAAATTCGCAGTATTTTAGTTAAGCTAAACAAACTAGGAAGAGAGTATCAAAAGAAACATCGAGAAAGAGCGATCGCTGAAGCTGAAGCTGCATGGCGTGCTAGTTGGTTTGAGGATTAGTCATTTGTCCTACTCCTACGGGAAGCCGCTGGCCCGTCTATGTCCTTTGTCCAAAGTCAAATGACCAATGACTATTGACCAATGACTAATGAAAAACCAGATTGGATAAGATTGCACAAAGCCTTGGCAATAGAAGCCGAACGCGGCTTTACAGACTTGGTGGGCAGAGAATACCGTTTCAGTGAATTTCTGAGCCTGACTTTGGGCAAATTTCCAACAGGCTTACCCCAAACTGAACGCCGCCGTTGGCAAGGACTAGCGGTGCAATTTGCTAGTTATCCACATCTAGCACTGGAAGAAAGACAACATTTAGTCGCAGAGACTCGTAGGTATCTCTCCCAACTACAGCAAGATGAAGAGGGTGAGCAGGGGGAGCAGGGGAGCAGAGGAGCAGGGGAGCAGGGGAAAAAAGTCCAAAATCCAAAATCTCCAATTGTTGCAGAGGTGAGTCGGAGGCTTGCACCGAAAATTGAGCAAAAACTCAGCGATTTACCAGAAATAGGCTTCAAAAAAGCTGATAATTTGGCACGGCTTGGTTTACACACTGTCCGCGACTTGCTTTTCTACTATCCTCGTGACCACATTGATTATGCGCGTCAGGTGAATATCCGCGAGTTACAGGCAGGTGACACGGTGACAATAGTGGCAACTGTGAAGCGTTGCAACTGCTTTAGTAGCCCTAAAAATCAGAAATTATCAATTTTAGAACTGGTAGTAAAAGATAATAGCGGTCAAATCAAAATTGGTCGTTTTTACGCAGGGACGCGCTTTAGTAGTCGCGCTTGGCAAGAAAGTTTAAAACGCCGTTATCCAGTGGGTAGTATTTTAGCTGCGTGTGGGTTGGTGAAAGAAAGTAAATACGGCTTGACACTTGATAATCCAGAATTAGAGGTTTTGGCAAATCCAGGAGATTCGATTGAGTCGCTGAATATTGGGCGGGTAGTGCCAATTTATGGATTGACTGAAGGAGTAGTGGCGAATACAGTCCGACAGGCGGTAATTGCTGCTTTACCTGCTGCGGCTAACCTGAAAGACCCTTTACCCAATGGTTTGCGACAGAAATATGGTTTGATGGAATTGAAAGATGCGATCGCTAATATCCATTTTCCCAGTGACAGTGACGCTTTAAAAGTTGCCCGTCGTCGCCTAGTCTTTGACGAATTTTTCTACCTACAACTTGGTTTACTGCAACGTCAGCAGCAAGCAAGGGCAATTCAAACCAGTGCTATCCTCGTTCCACGCGGTCAACTTGTAGAGAAATTCTACGAAATACTGCCTTTTAAACTTACGGGCGCGCAGCAACGAGTCCTTAATGACATTCTTAACGATTTGCAAAAACCTGTACCAATGAATCGTTTAGTGCAAGGTGATGTCGGTTCAGGTAAAACGGTCGTCGCCGTGCTAGCTATCCTCGCAGCAATTCAATCTGGCTATCAAGCGGCGCTGATGGCTCCCACGGAAGTTTTGGCAGAACAACATTATCGCAAGTTAGTTAGCTGGTTTAACCTCTTGCATTTACCAGTGGAATTACTGACAGGTTCAACTAAAACTGCGAAACGAAGACAAATCCATTCCCAGTTGGGAACTGGTGAATTACCTCTGTTAGTGGGAACCCATGCCTTAATTCAAGACTCTGTAAGCTTCCAGCAACTGGGCTTAGTGGTGATAGATGAACAGCATCGTTTTGGAGTAGAACAACGGGCGCGTTTACAACAAAAAGGCGAACAACCCCATGTGTTAACTATGACAGCTACACCGATTCCCCGAACCTTGGCACTGACGATACACGGGGATTTGGATGTGAGCCAAATTGATGAATTACCACCAGGACGGCAAAAGATTCAGACAACAGTATTATCAGGTCAGCAACGCAACCATGCTTACGACCTCATCCGGCGAGAAATTGCCCAAGGTAGACAAGTTTACGTGGTTTTGCCTTTGGTAGAAGAATCAGAAAAACTGGATTTGCGATCGGCTGTAGATGAGCATCAAAAGCTACAAGAAAGCGTTTTTCCTGACTTTCAAGTAGGGCTACTCCACGGTCGCATGAGTTCAGCCGATAAGGATGAAGCGATTACCAAATTTCGTGATAACCAAACACAAATTTTGGTTTCTACTACCGTTGTCGAGGTTGGTGTAGACGTACCTAATGCTACAGTGATGCTCATTGAAAACGCTGAACGATTTGGCTTATCGCAACTGCACCAACTGCGGGGGCGTGTTGGTCGTGGCGCGGCTCAGTCTTACTGTCTGTTGATGAGCAGTTCCAGAAGTCCTGATGCTCAACAACGGTTGAAGGTGTTGGAACAATCTCAGGATGGCTTTTTCATCTCCGAGATGGATATGCGTTTTCGTGGGCCAGGGCAAGTACTGGGAACTCGTCAATCTGGAGTGCCAGATTTTACCTTAGCGAGTTTGGTTGACGATGAAGAAGTTTTACTTTTAGCACGCCAAGCAGCAGAGAAAATAATAGAGATGGATGTTACTTTAGAACGTTGGTATTTGATGAAAGAAGAATTGAAGTATCGGTATGAGCGGTTAATGGGTGGGGCGATTTTGACGTAATATATCTGAGTTAGTTTAAGAGAGAAACTTACTATGCATTCCTAACTTTTATATGCGCCTGCTGCGAAAGACATTCTTTAGGTTTTTGATTGTGTCTATTACCATTTGATGCTTTTGTTTCTTCCCTTGCATAAGAAACAGGTCAGCAGCTTGCTGTAAATCTGCCATTGCTCCTTCTTTGTTATCTTCTAAGAGAAAGCGAAGAAGACCACGACTGTAGTAAGCTTCGGGTAGGTTAGATTTAAGCCGAATCACTTGGTTAATATCTATGAGCGCTGCCTGGAGTTTCCCTAGCTGTGCAAGAGTCTGACCTCGACTAAGATAGGCTTCCATATAGTTGGGGTCTTCTCCTAAAGCTTGGTTGTAATCTTCAATCGCTCCTTTCAAGTCTCCCAAATGAGAGCGGGCAAGACCACGATTATAGTATGACCAACTGAGTGGATAGCTTTGTAATTCGATAGCTTTATTGTAATCAGCAATAAGCTGTTGCGTATTTAATTTGTATATGCGATGCGCTCATGTTGCCCGCACTACAATAATTTTACGTTTTCGTACTATACAATTTAGATGCACATCAGCTTACTTTGCTTATAGTTTCCTTGTGCCGCGTAGACAATACCCCGAAGGTAGTAAGAACGACCATACTTAGGATCGATTTCCATGGACTGATTGTAGTCGGAGATAGCTTGTTTGTAATTGCCCAGTTTGTAATATTCCCAACCTCGGTCGCTATAGGCATCGGTAAACTTGGAATTTAATCGCAGGGCTTGATTATAATCAGAAATTGCTCCAGTATGATCTCCCAACCCAGAGCGGGCAAGACCACGGTTGTAGTAGGGTTGGGCATTATTCGGATTTAGTTGAATTGCCTGGTTAAAATCTGTAATAGCCCCTCTATAGTCATGTTGGTTAAACTTCTCTACTCCTTGGAACAACAAGTCGCTTTCCTTGTCTATTTCTTGGTCTAAGAAGTCAGAACCGCTATTTTGAGCAATAAGTATTTTTGGTGACTGAGCATAGACACTTTTGGGTAGCCCATTGAATGCAATAGCCACTCCTATGATTAGGATTCCCTTTTGAATCAGGTTTTTATGGTGCTTATTCATCTCTATTTAGTCCCAGTTTAAATTTGGCAGGACTTATAATTGTATTCAGGAGGAATAGTAATATTTTAAACATTCCTATTTGAGTTTATACGGTAGTCAATTCTGCCAGTTCGTTCACTATCAGAGAATCAGGTATTGAGTTGAGATGCGCGACATAACCAACAAAGTTTTAACAGGTTGATTACACAGTGGTACTTCCCAAAGGTGTTTTAATCACGATGCTTGCTGCATTTGAGCATAGGCTTCATAAACACCCTTCACGTTGTACCAATTGAGGAAAATTCGGGCAATTTCTAAAGCTAATTGTGGTTTACCTAAATTAATTAGCCATTGCAACAATGGAGCCATTGTCCGTTCATTTAGTGCGCCATTGAGTGAAAGAATTCCCCAAAGTAACCGATGCAGCCAAGTCATTTGAATCATCATTCGCACTTCCCATGTGGGATGCTTTTGATAAAACAAAACTCCCATCCGTCCGCGTTGAATTTCTTGGTCAATTAATCTGGGAATTTGCTCTAATTTAAATGCTGGATGCCAGTGATATCCTACGGCTTCTGGACATTTAATTAATGTCAAACCTAGTTTTTTCAGCCGTACACCTAATTCTAAATCTTCCCAGCCATAGAGTTGAAAGCTGGTGTCAAAAAGTCCGGCTTTCTCTAGCCAATATTTGGGAATTGCTACATTCCCCGTAGCAAAAAAAGCTGCTGAAAAATCTGTGACTTTATAGGGTTCAGCCGTTGGGTTGTGGAAATTGCAAGTATTAATAACTGCACCGTAAGTGAAAAAGCGATCGCTCCTCAATTTCTCCTGTCCCTGCAATAATGCATTAGCATGAGCTTGCAAGAAATTCTCCAGCACCACTAAATCACTATCAATAAAGATAATTATGTCTCCCAGCGCCTCCTTTACCCCTAAATTCCGAGCCGCAGATGGGCCAGCATGATCTTGCTGAAACCATCGCACATGGGGAAACTCGTCTTTGTGTGCTGCTAACCACTCCAATGTGCCATCAGTAGAACCATCATCCACCAAGACAATCTCGTAACCAGTAACCGAACTTGGCTGACTTAACTCCTGCACCTCCAAGGCACGGAGGCACTTTTCTAAAATCGGTTGACGATTATAAGTCGGTATCACAACGCTGAAAAACACAGTATCACCCATAACACTATTGACCCATCTCCAGGATAGGACAGATGGGGCGCTGACACTGTTCCTTATCTGATTGATTAGGGTTAAGAAAATAGCAAGAGGTTATATTTTAATTAACTGAAATATAACCTAAATTTAATTATTGCCAAATAGACTAAATAATAATGATAAATATTCTCATCTATAAAAACCAATTGATTCAATTGTTCCACTATTAATTAGTTATTGAGAAATACAGAAATCCTCAGTAAATTAATGATTCTTTATATCAATCACAAAACTTTGATTGCTTCAGCTAATAATCTACTATAAAAAGGCTTTTAAAGTAATGTTTTCATTTCAATTGTGTGGCTGTGTGGATGATTCGGCAAAAGTAGTTAATAATCAGCAAAAAGCAAAAATTTTGTGGATAACAGTAGGATTACTTGCTATTTTTTTTGTTACTGAGTGGAGTGTAGGTTTATGGAGCCATAGTTTATCTTTACAAGCAGATGCAGGACACATCCTTTCGGATATTACAGCGTTAGGAATATCGTTACTTGCTAGTTTTTTAGCACAGCAACCAGCTAAGAAAAAAGCAACCTTTGGAAATCAGCGAATCGAAGTTTTAGCAGCTTTGTTAAATGGATTAAGTTTGCTGGCGATCGCTACTTTTATCACATGGGAAGCTATTCAACGCTGGCAACATCCAGCAACCATTTTGGGATTACCAATGTTAGGGATTGCCGTGTTAGGTTTAATCGTCAATCTGCTCAATATTACTTTGCTTCATCCTCACACTCACGACGACTTAAACCTGCGTGGGGCTTTGCTTCATGTCATCGCTGATACCGCTAGTTCTGTGGGCGTAATTATAGCTGCTTTAACAGTTCATCTTTGGGATTGGTGGTGGGCAGATGTTGCGATTAGTTTAGTAGTTGCAATCTTTACGGGTTTAAGTGCTTTACCTTTAGTGCAAGAAAGTTTAAAGATTTTTTTGGAATATGCACCAGAATCAATTGACCCCGTTGAGGTGGAAATATCTCTCAAATCTTTTCCTGGTGTTGTGCAGGTAGAAAAACTCCACATCTGGACACTCAGTTTAAATAAAGTTATGCTTTGTGCCAATTTGACGGTTGAATGTACAACTATCCAAGAACGCGATCGCTTACTCAATAAGTTGGAAAATCACATCCGCAAAACTTTTCATATTAATGAAATAACTTTGCAGCTAACTAGCTGTAAAAATCCTTCATTAGTGAAAATTCATCCTTTATTTAATCAAGATTTAGTTTTAATGTTATCTCCTAACAGAGCAAAATAAAACCAAAAATTTTCACTCGAATTTCTCCAAAAATTACTTAAATTAAGATTTTAAAATTATGTTTTTTGGCATTATTTTTAATTGTCAAAACATAGCAAAAGATTATTTACTAAGAGGTTTACTAATGATGAATTCCATTCAAAAATTACCAATGATTTCATTCCTAAAACAGTACAAACGTACCTTGCTTTGGTTTATATCTGGTGTGGTTCTGGCAGTTTTGTTGTTCTTAGGAACATCAAATCAACAACCAGCAACAGCTACTAACCCAAGTCATACTACAGCCTCTACTCAGCTAGATGTGACTGCTACACCCTCAGACTTTGGCGCTACTCACCTAGAACCAAATTTTTATCAGTACTAACAACTTTAAGGCACATTGCAATGATTTCACTTTTGCGAAAGTACAAGCGATCGCTAGCCTTTGCTATGGCTGGCTTGCTGTGTACCGTTCTGCTGGTATTTGGTAATTCTGTTTTTCAGCCGACTATGGCCGCTGGTAATGGAATTAACGTAATTATCATGATTGGCGATGGTATGGGTTGGAATATGGCCCGAGCCGCAGCCGTTGCCAAAGGCGCTCCTTTTTATACAAGTGGTAAAGGTTCAGGTCTGAGCTTCCAAAAGCTAACTGGATATGGATTGGTGACTACTTACGGCACAACAATTCAAGGAAATACACCAGCTAAACCAACAGGTCAGCCCCACCTAACAGGTAACTCTGCTCTAGATGGGTCTGATACATTCACCGGTGCAAGTCCTGTTCGTCCTAACTTCTCATTCAAGCCTACTCCTTTTAATCCAGGCGATCGCCTTGATGGTAACAGTTTGGCAGATGGTAATCTCACAGGTTACGACCCTAGCAAAGGCGGCCCTCTTCCTTGGATTCCTCTGACCCCTGCTAATGCTGGTACTTATGACACAGAGTACATCAAACATAGTTATCCCGACTCTGCTAACACCGCTACAACTCTTTATACTGGCGTAAAGAGCTTTAACAACGCGATGGGTGTAGACATTTACGAGAAAAAGTTGAAAACAATCCTGGAAATTGCCAAGGAAAATAGTAAGTCTACAGGACTAGTTACTTCTGTACCCATTAGCCATGCAACGCCTGGTGCTGCGGCTTCTTTTGTAAATCGTCGCAGCAAATACGATAGTAAGTACGACCCTACCAAGACTAACCAAGACAGTGTTCTGCAACAGACATTGCTAAACTTTCAGCCTAATGTTTTATTGGGTGGCGGTCATCCGAAAGACTTTGACAATAAAAGTAGTACAAGTACCGCAGAGGGTGTCTTTAACTATACGTATATTACAGAAGACACTTATCAACATCTCAGCAATAACCCTACGTCCAATCGTTACGGCTATACCTTTTTAGAACGCGGCCCTAATGCAACTCAGACACTGCTAAACACGGCTGCTAAACTCGATCCCAATAAGGGAGACAAATTATTTGGTCTATACGGTGCGCGTGGACAAGAAGGCAACCTTCCTACTAGCTCTTCTAAGGGAGACTACAGTTTAACAGGTCTGAACAACGGCTCGCTCTATAGCTCTGTTGTTAAGAGTGTAAGTCCCTGTCCATCAGGTCAGATTATTCCTGGTACATCTGGGGATTGTGTTCCTGTTGTCGATGCAGCAGGGAACCCAATTTCTGGCCCCACACCTGATACTGTCCGTCCTCTAGCTCCCGGTGAAACCGATGCTAGTTTTATCGCCAGAGAGATTAACGAAAATCCGACTTTAGCGGATCTGACCAAAGCAGCTTTAACGGTTCTAGGTAAAGACAAAGACGGTTTTTGGCTGATGGTTGAGGGAGGTGATGTAGACTGGTCTGCTCATGACAACAACATGGATAACCTAATCGGTACCATGAATGATTTTGATAAGGCAGTCCAACAGGTCATTACTTGGGTAGAGAATCATGGTGGTTGGAGTAAGAACCTACTCCTTGTGACTGCTGACCATGACCACTACTTGACTCTGAATAATGACTTTGCCTCTAAATTGACTCCTAATCCCGATCCTAATCAGGCTAGAGGCTTGAAGTATAACGCTAAAGACATCACCTTCAACAAGCACAACTCTAAAGACGCTGGTCACTTCTGGGGAGCCGATCCAAATTACAAGTACCTTTGGGGTAGCCATAGCCGCAGAATTGTACCTGTTTACTACCAGGGTGCTTATTCATCAACTCTGACTCGATCCTTTGGACAAAAGCTTGAGTTTACAGATAGTTCTGGTACTTACACTGCGCCCGGTGTTCGGGGTGTAGTCGATCAGAGTCATATCTTCCAAGCCATGAAAACTGCGATCGCAGGTAAGTCTGTAAATTGAATCCACCGCTTCACTAAACACTAACTACGTTGCAGAGACGTGGTAATACACGTCTCTGTCTCATAAAACTATTGCGGTATTTTTGCTCACAGTTCTTTTATCAAGAGAAAAAAATGACTGACTCCATCTTCAAGAAGTTAGCAGCTGCAACGGTAGGAACTGCTTTGATTTTTTCATTAGGCGAGACTATTCCCGCTCAAGCAGCTGCCCTAACTTATAATTTTTTTAACGACGATAAAACTCTCACAGGCACTTTTTCATTCGACCAAGCAGCAGCAGCAGACGATCAAGAAGTAACGATCGCTGAAGGTTTAAAGATTTCTGCTAACTATGGTGGAAAGTTATACACTGAAGCGGACGATCCTTTAGCGTCAGTTTTCACCGACTTTTCGGGCACAATTTTTAACCAAGCCGGGTTAGGGTTGTATTTTACACCTAGCACTTTTAATGTCTTCCGCGATAGTTTTATCGATTTGAACGATCCAACTAGTGCGGGTGTTCAAACTGTCACTTATACAAGTATTCCAGAGCCAAGTTTGATCCTTGGATTGTCTGTATTTGGGTTGAGTTTGTTCTTGGGTAAAAAGATAGGATCTTCTAGACCATCAAGCACAAAAGCTTAAACCAGATCGTCAAGAATAAACTGTTAGGCAGTTGATTTGCATCTATTTAAAACAGGGTGGATAATTCCACCCTTAAATTTTCAATATTTATAGGTCAATGCAGTTTAATGTGAGTTGGATGAACCTCTCCCTAACTTGAACTTTTGTCTAGAAACGATCGCAATTTTATTTAATTTATGAACATCGTAAGGCTCAGATTCCCGGCTTCTCTAAGATGTTGGGAATTTTATTATTCAGTTGCATGAATAAAATATACCTGGATTAGTTCAGATATAATAATGACTCATTCTTTGTTGTCCTAAGTGGAGAAATTAATGGGTCGCGCCAAAAAGGTTGTCCTAGCATATTCTGGTGGAGTGGATACTTCTGTTTGCATCCCTTACCTCAAACAGGAGTGGGGTGTGGAAGAGGTGATTACCCTAGCAGCAGATTTAGGTCAGGGAGATGAATTAGAGCCAGTTCGAGAAAAAGCTCTGAAATCGGGTGCAAGTGAATCACTCGTGGCGGATGTGAAAGACAGCTTCGTTAAAGATTACGCCTTTGGAGCGATTCAAGCCAACGCCCTCTATGAAAATCGTTATCCTCTAGGAACTGCTCTTGCCCGGCCACTGATTGCTAAAGTATTAGTAGAAACGGCTGAAAAATATGGTGCTGATGCGATCGCTCACGGTTGCACCGGCAAAGGTAACGATCAGGTTCGCTTTGATGTCTCTGTCACCGCCCTGAACCCCAACCTGAAGATCCTCGCACCAGCTAGAGAATGGGGGATGAGCCGTGAGGAAACCATCGCTTATGGTGAGAAGTTTGGTATCCCCTCACCAGTCAAAAAATCCTCTCCCTATAGCATTGACAAAAATTTACTCGGTCGTAGTATTGAAGCGGGTAGTCTCGAAGATCCTTCATTTGAGCCACCAGAAGAAATCTATGAAATGACCAAAGCGATCGCTGATACTCCCAATGAGCCAGAGTATATCGAAATTGGTTTCCACGGTGGTATTCCGACCACCCTCAACGGCATAGCTAAAAAGCCAGTTGAGCTAATTGAACAACTCAATCAGCTTGTAGGAAATCACGGCATTGGACGGATCGATATGATTGAAAACCGTCTGGTAGGAATCAAATCGCGGGAAATCTACGAATCACCCGCGATGTTAGTGCTAATTCAGGCACATCGGGATTTAGAAAGCTTGACTTTGACAGCAGATGTCACCCATTACAAGCGTGGTATTGAAGAAACTTACAGCCAAATCGTTTACAACGGTCTGTGGTATAGTCCACTCAAAGTTGCACTGGATGCGTTTATTCAAAAGACACAAGAGCGAGTCTCTGGAACTGTGCGAGTGAAGTTATTCAAGGGTAACTCTACGATAGTTGGACGTTCAAGCGATAATTCCCTCTATACTCCCGATTTGGCAACCTACGGAGCCGAAGACCAATTTGACCACAAAGCTGCTGAAGGCTTTATCTACGTTTGGGGACTACCAACTCGCATTTGGTCGCGGCAAATTAAAAGTTAGGAGTTACTAGGAGCTAGGAGTTGAAATGCAAAATACAAAAGTGAAAATTAAAAAAATAACTTTTCACTTTACTCCAAACAGACGCGATTAATCGCGTCTCTACTCCAAACTCTTGTACAGACGCGATTAATCGCGTCTCTTTTTACTCCTCACTACTCGCTTCCTTCACTTGACGAGACTCTAACCACAGGGGTACAACAATTAAGGTAGCGAGGATCAGTAAGGCTGCGATCGCAAATTGACCCACCCAAGCAACTAATTGTTCTAGAGAGACAATTCTGCCAGCAAAAAAAGCTAATGTCACCATTAAACTAGCCCAAGCAACTGCTCCTAATAAGTTGTATAAAAAGAATTTTCCAAAAGGCATTTCAGCTATACCAGCTAGTGGTGCAGCAAAAACTCGCAATAACGCCAAGAAACGTCCGAAAAATACAGCTTTAGCAGCATTTTTACTAAATTGATCTTTAATAGTCAGTAGCCGTACTTCAGAAATCCGAAATATGCTACCAACTTTTACCAGAAAAGGCCAACCACTAAGTCTACCAATCCAATAGCCACAAGTGCCGCCAATTACAGCACCCATAATTGCATCACCGAGAACCAGCCAGAAATTTAGTTCATCGCTGCCAGCTAAAAACCCGCCCACAAGGGTCACGGTTTCACCAGGAAGGGGAATGCCTAAATTTTCTAGCAAAATGCCCAAAAAGATTGCCCAATACCCGTAACTATGGGCTACTTTCTGGATATTTTCTAGGGAAATCAGCTCTAAAGACATTCCGCACCGCCGTCTTTACAAATTTTTACTTTTATTATATCTTTGCTTGTTTTTGGGCGAGGTGTCAATTAAACCGCTACATTGACTCATTAGGTCGTCATTTTAATTCTGAGTAATCCATAGTTCATACTCTATGGAAACTATTAATTTTTTAATATTAACTGCATAAATTTTAGCATTCACTACCACAATTTAATTTTATTTAAAAATAAATAAAAAGAAATTACAAAAACTTTATATGTTTCTAGTTAAATTATAAAAATTTCGTAAAAGATACGGTTGATACCGAAATTATGAGGTCGTTATGCCTATATTTATGAAAGTTATCACAAATTATACGACATGAATACTGAAACAATCCCTCTCAATTGCATGGCTGCAATCCCATAAATATCAGGGTAAACAGCCATTTCGCCATTGAAAGAGAAGAAGTATTTATGTCATTTTTCGATTTTTAGTCAACTGTTCTAATTACCCTGTTCAATTTATGATTCTCACACAAGAACTTCAAGTTATTTTGTTTAAACCCCAAGGAAGCATAGATTTAGAAGGCGGCAAAGCTTTGAGCGAACAGATGGCTGGAGTAGTGCCTCAAGCTCATCAACTCTGGGTTATCGATCTAGCAGAAGTTAATTTCATGGACAGTTCTGGGTTAGTTCCTTTAGTAAAAGGGTTGAAAGCTGCACGTCAGAGCGGTTGCCGTTTAGTTTTATGCAACGTGCAAGCTCCTGTACGGCTAATTTTGGAACTTACCCAACTAGATTCAGTTTTTGAAATTTTTCCCACTTACAAAGACATTTTTACTGCCGGAAATAATAGTCTGGTGCTAGCAGGCTAGATAATAAATCTACCTATAGAAGGATGGTAGAGTCAATCAATATTTGCATATTTTCACATTTCCCTAAATATCCTCACATTGCCAAAAGTAACAGTCTGGTGCTAGCAGGCTGGTTTTTTATATTGTCTAGATCGGAAATGCCGAGGAAAGCTTACGGTTTTGATCGAGGTGGACTCAATGACAGATCAATGAATCTGCTTAATCGAACACCACATCTACCATAAGATATATCTAGCAGGAAATTACCAAAATCAGTCAAAGAAAATGCAAAGAATTGCATTTCTTACTAGCTTTATCAAATTACTCTGAGCTAAATACTCTCTATATATCCAACGCAACTAGCGAAAGGAAGCAGGAGGTAAGAAAGGTTAGAATATTAGCCTTTGCCTTATTTCTAACTCTATAGTCATTTTTACCCTGATGTACTACTTGGATACCTCCAAGATGCTTTGCTATGACAATTTCTTACCTCTTTGATTCCACCATAATGGTAACTTTAGGCATTCTGGGGAGTTGAAATATTAGTTTGTTCGGATGCTGGGCGCGGAAAATTTGGCAAATCAATTCCACTGTGACTAGCATTGCGAGTTTTGAGTGCTAAACGGTAACTCACACTTTGCAGTTCTGCTTGCAATTGGCGATTTTCCCGTTGTAGCGTTGCTACCTTTTCTCTGACTGGTGTCATCCGCTCTTCAAACTTCCGCCGATAAATTTGAGGCAACTCTTGTACTACTTGCTCTAACATCCGAGTGCGATCTGTAAGTTCTTGAACTGACTGTCGCAATTGGTAAATTTCGGAGTCACGAGTTGTAATTTGCTCTTGGTAGAACGCTACCTGCTGCTCCACAGCTTGGAGTTGTTCTTGCAAAGCCTGCAACTGGCTCATATCGCGCTCAAGATCCGGCTGTTGGGGCATAAAACTGGTGTTACCCTTTACCAGGCGGAAGAGTTCTTGAGATAGTTGTTGCACTAATTGATCGCGGAGTTGCAACTCTTGGCGTAGCTGCGAAACTTCCGTAGAGAGAACTTGGATATTGGGTGTATCAGATTGGCTCACAGTAGCTTACAGCTCCCATTCAGAATCTTGTCCACTCTTAGGTATAACTGCGGGAGTACTACCTTTGGCAAGTATTTGTTAATTTAGCATTCCCAAATAAGTCACGCAAAAAGAAAAAGACAAAATTTTACTGAATGGGAATTGGGAATTGGAGAAGAAACTTCTTAAATAATTCCCCCTTGTCCCCCTGCTCCCTACCCCTGCTCCTAAGTCTTAGACGGTTGCAGCTACTTTAGTGGGCTTTTCCTTTTCCTCTTTAGGAGGTTTTTCCTCTGCGATATCCTGCTTAACTGTCAAATAGCGAATCACTTCTTCACTCAAACGCATGGCGCGTTCAAAAGGAGCGATCGCAGTTGCAGGCGCAGTGTAGTTTAACTGGATATAAATCCCATCGCGGTGTTTTTTGATTTCATAAGCTAGACGACGCTTACCGCGATTTTGAATTTGGATATCCTCAGCGCCTTGATCGCGAAGCAAATTCTGATATTTAGCAATTGCTTGCTCTGCCTGTTCGTCTCCCAGGTCAGGACGCAGGATGTACATTGTTTCGTAATTTGTAGTCATATTTTCCAGTTTCCTTATGGACAAAAACGGTTGCTGATTTTAATTTATACCTGATTTAAATTTAAAATACCAGTATTAATCAACATCGGAAGCAACAAGGAACTATAATCTTACCAGTTTTCAATTTTGTTTCATTAGCCAAATCGCCAAAGTTTGGATTTTTTGGATGTCCCTAATGAAAACTAACTGAGAATTGCTACTCACTGACTGTTTCTAATTGCAGATAAAAGGATATTCATCAAGGTTATGGCGCAGCGCTATGTGCGAATTCAAAATCAAGAAGGACAGATTTACTATGGGATACTACAACTATCCCTGAACGTGCAGGTGTTAGATGCTCCGCCCTGGTTACAAGGACAACCCACCGATCTAACTTTGACACCAGAAAATTACCAAATTCTGGCTCCTTGCGCTCCTTCAAAAATTGTGGCGGTGGGTAAGAATTATGCAGACCATGCTGCCGAAATGGGAACTTCAGTACCTTCTGAGCCACTAATCTTTCTCAAACCACCCACGACTATTATTCCATCTGAGAAGGAAATTAAGTATCCTCGCCAGTCACAAAGAGTTGACTACGAAGGAGAGTTAGCTTTAATAATTGGCGATTATGCTTTTGAATGTACACCAGAGGTAGCCCAAACCAAAATTTGGGGCTACACCATCGCCAATGACGTAACAGCGCGGGATTTACAAAAACTGGATGGTCAATGGACGCGAGCCAAAGGTTTTGATACTTTCTGTCCCTTGGGCCCTTGGATTGTGCGGGAGTTAAATCCAGGAGCGAGATTGCAGACTTTTGTGAATGATGACCCTAACCCAGTCCAATCTGCCTGTATCGATCAGATGGTTTTTTCCCCCGATGTGATAGTTTCCTACATTAGCCAGGTTATGACGCTACTACCCGGTGATTTGATCCTTACAGGTACACCAGAGGGGGTAAGTCCATTGCATCCAGGCGATCGCGTCCGCGTCGAAATTGAAGGTATTGGTCGCCTGGAAAACACCGTAGCGACCCGTTAACAACTAGCGCACTTGCATATACACTGCATCGGAAATCGCCGGGATTTCCGCATAACGCCCACTTACAGACTGGATGACGGAATATGCAACTGCTCCCACTATGCCGATAAAAATCGTTGTGGATAGGGTTTGAATTGCAAAACCACCAACGGGAATTAGTCCCACAACATCGGTGAGGATGTTAAACAAAAAGATAATGATGTCCAAAAGGATTGCTTGCATGGTGTTAAAACGAATAAAGTGACTAATTTTTTCGTTTCTGACTACCAGCAAAAATAAAGCAAAGAAAATAATCATTCCTGCATAACGCACACCGTAGTAAATTTTCAACAATGGTATAAGTGGCAGAAACAGTAGTTGTAGTGGTGGAAAGTCTGAGAACAAATATCTACCAAATACAAAAACCTCAATTAGAGGCAGCAAATAAGGCAAGCAAGCAAAAATCCGATCTGAAACCGTTGTAGACCCGCGCCAAGACATTATGCGTTCTCCTGTGGTTAAATTTCTATAGTTACTTGAGCTTAGGATAACGCAGTTGCTTGGTCTTGCTGGTAAATTAAACTATTCTATATGGGCGATGAGAAAGCCCATCATGCATTCATACTGGTCTGGCTGCTGTTGAGTAAGTTTATGAATGGCTTGACCACAGCGTAGTTCACCTCCACGCCAACGGGGTTGACCGCTCCTGTCAGCGAGTAAACAAGACTGGCAAACTTGCTCAGGGGCAAGGATTTGCTCGTCCATTAAAATGACTAGCATCGAATCCCTCCTGTAAATCCTTATTGTCACCCACATTTCACTCAGGTGAGGATACATCCTTGAACCGCTTTTGTAAGGTTGTGTGGGTGCTGCGCGGTTAAGTTTGTAATTAGCGATCGCACAGGACACTTAAGAACCACATCCTACCTTTTAACAAAAATCTGGAAAACCACAATTAAGTAACACTTGTCAAGTGAATCTTAATTTTTTATTGTATGTTGTGTCTATTGCAAATTGGACATTGTAGTAAAAAATAATACAAAAATATTCGCGCTAAGTTGAGCAGAGACAGCCAACGGTATCTATTGCATCCACGTTAATTTAGCAATGGATACTGTCAAAGTTAATATTTAGGGAGCAACAAAAGCTTTACCCACAAGCACCACAGCAATCCGTTGAAAGTCTCTTGATGCGATTAGTTAAAGGGTTAGAAGTCAAGTAAGTAAAGCTGAGTTAACTAGATAGCCATTTAAGGGGTGCATTTGCAAAATACTGGGGTAAACTTGCAAGCAAGTTAATACACAATATTACTCAGCAGCTCGTCGGTCTGGGCATCACTCACAATGGAACACTGGCAATTTCTGATACAGAAGCAAGGCGATCGCTCGTGGCATATCCTAGAATCGCCAAATTTGGCAATTTCGGAAGGGCAGTATAGAGTTTTAGCTCGTTCTAGCCTTCCTAATACAGATGTGGAAGTGCGGGTAACTCACTCTTCAACCCAGGAAGTTCAACCAACGCGGCGAATTTTCAAGCGATCGCGTCGCACTAATTCAGAAGGCTTAATGGCGGTAATTCCTTTTACCCACTTTGATGCGGGAGTTTGGGAGTTGCGCTGTAATGGCGATTTGATGTCGGATCTACTTGGTAAATCTTGGCAATACAGCGTTCAGCTTCGAGTATTATCCCAGGAAGAAGAAGTGGAGCAAGGGGAGAATGTAGAATCAAATTCACCCGATCGCCAAGATACTATTTTTAAAAGCTTAAAATCCACTACCCCAGCAGAACCTGTAATTGCTTTAGATAATGCGATCGCAGTTTCGGCAGAATTGGCAGTTCTTACAGTTGTTCCAGATCGAGGAAACTTAGATATTGCCCCAGCAGAACCTGTAATTGCTTTAGATAATGCGATCGCAGTTTCGGCAGAATTGGCAGTTCTTACAGTTGTTCCAGATGAAGGAAACTTAGATATTGCCCCAGCAGAACCTGTAATTGCTTTAGATAATGCGATCGCAGTTTCGGCAGAATTGGCAGTTCTTACAGTTGTTCCAGATGAAGGAAACTTGGATATTGCCCCAGCAGAACCTGTAATTGCTTTAGATAATGCGATCGCAGTTTCGGCAGAGTTGGCAGTTATTACAGTTGTTCCAGATAAAACGGAAGAAGATGAAAATATAGTTATCGATGAGCCTGTGAGTCCTGTATGGCTTAAAGGTGAGACAGCAGAGCAAATTTTACAAAATTTAATAGATTTAGCTTTACCCACTTCTGAATCGTTTCTGAAAGATGAAATAGAAGAAGATTCTCTAGTAACAGAACCACCATTATTGTTAACTTTAGATCGAGATACTTACATTGCTGCTTGGGGACAAGCTCTTACAATCAATGGGCACATAGAACTTAAAGAAAAGAAAAATCTAGATCGGGCTGAAACATCATCCCCAAAAAGCTTGCAGGCGCTTGAACTAGGAATTGAACTGCGATCGCCCCTTGAGTCGAAAATCTTTACCAAGGTACGGCAATCCTTACCAGACCAGGAATTGCCCTTCACCATCAATACCTCAATTGATATTCCTGCTGACTTTGAATCGAAATTAATTTTGGCAGATATCAGTCTGTATGGTCTATTCACCGATGTTGGTGAAATCATCCGGTTAGCCAGCCAGTCCTTCACCATTACAGCAGATGTAACAGAATTACTGGCAATCACAGCCGCAGCAAAACCTAGTACATCCTTAAATGACCCCATACCATCGGACTCATCTGATACTTTCACCGAGCCGGAGGCCGCTGTGAGGATCGATTTAAAACTATTCAATCTGGTCAAGATTCCAAAAACAGATCAGTCTCTGATACTCAATCCATCTCCAAATACACCCCTACCTCCGCAAATTAACCTGCAAGTTCTGCGAGAAACCACCCTGCGGACATCTAATTTAAAAAATTCAGGTACTTCGCCTCAATTGCCGAAACTGCCTCCGATTCAAATTAATGCCAATCCTCCCACAGACGTTGTTGCAGAACCCACTACAGAAGAGGAGCTTCTAGAAAAAGATGCTACTATAGCTGCCATCAATTTGGAGCAGTTGGTCATCAAGCAACGTCGAATGCCAAAACTCGATACTACTTTTCCATATTTGAGACGGGTAAAAGCTTTGGCGGGTGATGCAGAAGAAGAAGTAAAAAATAATGTCCCTTCAGATGTATTGGAAGTTCAAGCGGCTGAAGACTTTTTGCCGTTGGACGCAATTGTAGCTGAAGATGAAAAGATACCAGAATTAGTACTAGATGATGCACCATCTCAGAAAGAATCTGTTGCTGAGGTAGAAACCCAGCCAAATGTACAATCCGAGGAAGAACCTATTGCTGAGGTAGAAACCCAGTCAAATGAACAATTCCAGGAAGAACCTGTTGCTGAGGTAGAAACCCAGTCAAATGCACAATTCATTACAACAGGCAACCTTTACTCATCTCCCCTACTCAGGAAGTGGATGCAGAGCCAAGGATACTCTTTGCCTGAATCCATCAATGAACCAGAACCTAAAGAATACGATCGCTATGTTCCAGTCCAGCAGACTCAGCTTTTTCTGAGTGCTGGAACTCCCAATGTTGATGTCAACTTGCCATTAAGCCTCAATGATGCCACAGGGACGTTGGAAGAAAGCCAAGAGTCGGTTTTTGAGCTTGGGAATTTTGAGGAAGACGCAGACACAGCAAAGGAAACCGATCTAGAGGCAGTGGAAGATACTGTAGTAGAAAAAGTATCTGAACCAACACTTTCAACGGCTCTGGTAAGACAACTACCACCTCCCCCTCCTCCGATAAAAGTAAATATAGCGTCAGCTTGGTTGGCGCAAGAAATCGTTGTAGATGATACAGATAGTGAACTGGAAGCCGATGCGACGAATAGTTACTCCTTGGAAGAAGAGAAGCAACCATTGTTAGGTTTATCCCCTTCTCTGCCCATAAGTGCGGCAGCGATTGAGCCTTTGCCAATTCCGCAACTACATGTACCAGAAGGTGAACTAATCGCCGACAAATTTATCATTGCGCGGGTAGTACTGCCTGAAGTACCTCCCCAAGTAGTTGTGAAGTTATGGGTTGAAGACTGTCAAACTCGCTGGCTACTAGATGGCCCCCATTTGTTGACAAATTTACAACCTAATGTATTGGGAGAATTGGAAGTAATGACCCAATTAAAGATTCCCTTTGGCTGTTTGGAAATTCGTATAGAAGCGATCGCACTCGATCTGACAACCCTACAAGAAAGTCACAAAGTCACAATAGTTCGGACTGTGATTCCTCCAGACTTGCCAAACTTGCAGCTAGATGAACTCCTGGGTATGTGAGGTGGTATGGGGAGGTTTTGGTAAAAGTGCGATCGCTATTTAGCTGTCGAAGTTTGGTTTCACACTAAGTCCTGCTGCTTCAAGCACTAATTTTGAATCTACATTATGAAATTTACTGACTGCCAAGACTTTAAATTTTACTCGACAGGGGTTTCTATCACTTCCAGTTTTTACAGCAACTTATCTACAAGATGTTCATTTTTTTGGGAAATTTTAGATGCGTTTATCCTGGGAGGAAAACAGTGCATATTCCCTCTTCGTTCTATGGTCTTTATAGAGACGTTAAGCCCCGTTGTCGTCGGCTTGTTACGAAGCTTGCCCGTGGTGAGGCATTGAATGATGCTATAGGTGCTGATGACACTGTTGATACTGCAACTCAACCTGGTATGCTAGTGCTTGAAGGCCCCAGTCCATTGCTCGGTGGTCAACCACATTTTCATTGCTATCTTCTTCATTACCAAATACAGTTTGATGGTCGGCTGAATGCCGACATGGTGGAGGAAATTTTCAATGCTTCGCTACAAACTGAATGGGGGGTACTTGGTCTTATAGCTTATCAAAGTGCAATGTGGTTTGACCCCCCGGAGAAATGGCGGTCTACACGATACCAACCCATGCTAAAAGCTTGTCTTCAGTTTTGGGATAGCTTTGAGCGCGAAGGAGAACGCTATTCTGCTGGCTCGAATACTAGTAATAACTTGTGGAATCTGCCAAATACAA
This sequence comes from Nostoc sp. 'Peltigera membranacea cyanobiont' 232, assembly GCF_002245985.1. Classification (NCBI taxonomy): domain Bacteria; kingdom Bacillati; phylum Cyanobacteriota; class Cyanophyceae; order Nostocales; family Nostocaceae; genus Nostoc; species Nostoc sp. 'Peltigera membranacea cyanobiont' 232. The sequence continues at coordinate 67,194 of NZ_NOLK01000002.1, read as the reverse complement.
TTAGGTATATTCTAGCCAATATGGGAGTTTCCAAAGCTGTTCTGAAAGCACCTCTTCCTACCACGGGGTTGGCAGGCGTAGTAGCTTTAGCCTTGGGAGGGGATGACCAGTCGCATTGATAGTTAAAAGCGGTCAAATCGTCTAAATTCATGCTCTCGATGTATCAGAATCATTGGAACATAAAACTTAGAAAAGCTATAGATTCATAGTTGATGAAATTCAATTACTGGAATTATACAACTTGTGTTCTTTGTAAAAATTTAGATGCGATTGAACTAGCTCTAACTCAGATTTTTCAACAGGAAAATTGTCATCGTATCCCTTTGCCTCCACAGCTTCTGTCAGATGCAGAGTTACGAGATCGTTCTTATCTGACAGCATGGGACTTATGGATTGTTGGTTTGTTTGTTGGGAAATTAGGATGGACAATAATTAAGACTTCGCCTGCTGAACTTTTATGCCGTAGAGCTAGGGGCGTATGCCTTCCAAGAATATCAAGATTAGCAATGCAAATTGGCTGTAATGCTTTTCATTTAGGCGTATACCAAACTGATTATGGAGTTTTGCTAGAAACAGATGCTCAAGGTCATATTCATATCACTGGTAAAGTTGATGCAGAATTAGAAGAGATGTTTTACGAGGAACAAATCACTAAAAAAAGTGAACGTGTCGAGTTTTCCCTGTTAGCTTTACCAGAGAAAATCGTCGCTACAACAAGACTCTCAGTTTCGGAATCTCAAAAACAAAGTGTGAAAGAATTAGAGGCACAGGTAAAACAAGATCCCAATGCTTGGATTGAATTGGAGTATTCTAGACAAAGCGAAAACAGACTTACAAGTGAAGCACTAGAACAGCTACTGAGCAAACCTGATTCTTATTGGCACTTAGAAAAACCACTAGTTTACCAAGCATATACCCAACAGGAACAGCTAGAAGCAGATGGGGCGCGGTTGTTATACTTTCAACCTAATGAGTATTACCAACAGCTTGATCCAGAAGGTCTATTACCACAGTACTAATCAGTTTTAGAAACCACGAAGATATTCTTCCCAGTTTAAGTCTGTGTCTATCAGCTTAATGATTGCACGAAGAATCTCCAAAAGTTTGGTAGGCTCTGTATACAACAAGTTCATCAGTCGGTCACAGAGATATCGATATCGTGATGGCAGATACATCTGGTAGAGTTCGTACATCCAAAACCCTTGTTGGGTCTCATTATCATAGTCACCAAATTTAGTCCAATATTGAAAATGCCGATTGACCATAGCTTCTTGTTCCACTGTCAGTAACACACTTGGCAGAGGAAGGTACATAAATGATGGCTGGTCTGGTTCTGAACACCATTCATTTGGGATACACTGTGCAGGAGTTTCAATCTGACCTCGTTTAGAAACATTGACGAACTCAGCACCTGAAAATCGTTTCTGAAGGTTTTTTTTGCTCTGGTAGGTTAAATCAGTACAGCTTAACCAGGAAACGTGCTGTAAACCTAAGACTCCCGCAATTTTAGACCCGATTTCCTCAACAACTAAATCGGTTGCTAGGGCTTGCAAACTAGATGCAGTAGATTCATTGATGATTGCTCGACTGACCAAATTATTTAAAGGTGCTGCAAGTTTTTTGAACAACAGATTATCTCCTGGTTGATAGGAGAGGTAAGCCAATTCTATATCTTTGTCGAAGAATTTGACCCAACAACCGTAGTCTCCAGCATACGCATAGTGAATCAGAAGTTGGGTATTGTGCTGAACAAGCCGCTCAATTGGCCCACCCGCCTCTTCTAGTCCCTCCACGATAAAGGGAATGTATTTCCCTGAACTGGGAATAACCATTCCATAACGGTTTGACTGCCGAATTAAAGACTTGGCATCTTTTATATTTGAGGCTAAGAGGTGATAACTGTCACTGAATTCACTCATAAAAATTTTAGATTAAGAGGTTTAGGGGCGGCAAGCTACACACACCGAACAGAGCGCGATCCTCTTCCTCATCTCCCCTGTGTTAAAAATCTTTAGAATTTCAAAAATTTTGGCAGAATTTGCAGTAAGCTCATTTTGAATTGTAGTGTTATTTAACAGGAACCTTTACTATGGCAGCTTCCTTTTTGCCTTCTATCTTCGTTCCCATCATTGGTTGGGTTTTGCCAGCTATAACCTTCGCATTTCTGTTTTTATACATTGAAAGCGACGATATCAGCTGATTTAGTCATGAGTCATTTGCAAAAAACAAATGACAAATGACAAATGACTAATGGTAAAAATTAATACCGCCTATCTCATAGAGACAGGCGGTTTTTTTTAACGTTGATTTCTCAACAGATGCTAGAAAAATCTAACTTATAGTGAGTGTTCGGTTCAAACTAACTAATGTTAAATCGAAGAACCGAGTCCGGCATAGGCACCATAAAAGAAAATGCCCAAGACTGTAATTATACCTAAACCTGCGATCGTAGCGACGACCCACAGGGGAATTCTCCCACTTCCAGACACAGCTTTTCTCCTCCCTTAACAACAAATCAACACAGGTTCAATAAACAGAAATTAACAACAGTGGTTCCAGTTAGTTAAAGAAGTAACTAGAAAACAGAATCCCCAGAACGAAAACTAGTAGTAGTCCCAGGTATAGCGAAGTCCGGTTTAGTTCAACCGGCTGATTATTGGGATTAGGCGATCTTTCTGCCATAATTGCTCCTAACGGTGAATAAATTGCATTGCGGCGATCGCGCCTAAAAAGAATACAGTTGGTACACCTAATGTGTGTACTGCCAGCCATCTAACGGTAAAAATGGGATAGGTAACTGGTTGATTGATGTTATTGCCGCTAGTCATGATTTCAAACTACTTTCCAATAAATTGTTCAACTTGTTTTTTAGCTTCAAAACGGTTCTTCACAATTGGCACTTCTTGCCGCGCTGGTGTGAAATACTCATTGGGACGAGGTGTACCAAAAGCATCATAGGCCAGCCCAGTTTGCACAAATAGCCAACCCGCAAGAAATAATGCTGGAATGGTGATGCTGTGAATTACCCAGTAACGAACGCTAGTGATGATGTCCGAAAACGGACGTTCTCCAGTGGTACCTGACATTTAGATCCCTACCTTATACATAGAGTGTTATTGAGTTTATTATCCTACAAAGTTAAGAAAGAGTTACAAGTTGCAAAGTTCTTCTCAGAAATAGGTACTGGGGATTGGGGACTGGATACGAGTTTTCCCAATACCCAATACCCAGTAGCCAATCTCCAATACCTAATACCCATTAAGCTGCTTCAGGGTTTGGGAGATATTTGAGCAAAACGCCGCGATCGCCAATTATAAATCCGCGTTCTGGCTCTAAGAACACAATCTTGTACAAATTAGCAGCAACTTCTTCTACCTCACGGTCTTTTTCCCAGGTTTGGCCACCGTCACCACTCCGTAGCAAATTACCGCTACCGCCACCGATCCAAATTTCATCAGGTGTACGATATGCCAAATCCAGTAAACCCCAACTGGTGGATAACTCTGGATATTTTGCCTTTTGCCATTCTTCAGGTTTAGTTGGGTCGCTAAACTGAATTTGACCTCCTCTAGCTAGCAACCACAATTGCCCATTGTCAGCAAAGCCCATGTTTTCTACCCGCCGAGAACTATTGCGGTTATGGGGAACCCAAGCATCTTGTCCCGGTTCCCAAGTTGAGTAGAAACTACCCTTAGCCGAGACTGCTACATATTTACCATCAACAGAACGTTCTATGTTACGCACCACACCAACTGCTGATTCCACCTGGGCTTTCCAGTTTTTGCCGCCGTCTGTAGTTTTATATATGGCTCCCACATCAGTAGCCATTTCAGCTGTATTGTCTGCTAATGCCTTAATTGCGATCGGGCTACCTGGTAGCTTTTCGCTCAGGGGAATACGCGACCAAGAACCACCTTCATCGCTAGTATGCAGTAACAGTCCTGGTTCTCCGGCAATCCAGCCTTCTTTACCTGTAAAGCTTACTGAGTCAAAGCGATACTTCTGATCGTCCAGTTGCAGAATTATTGGTTTCCAGGTATTACCACTGTCATTGGTTTCTAATAGGGTGGCATTGCTACCTACTAAGTAGCCATGCTCAGGGTTATTAGTAAAAGCAATATCCAATAGATTTGAGTCTGTTGGCACAGAAATGATTTTCCAGGGATTGTAGCTAACAGAGGGGATTTTGCTACAACCTATGCACATGACGACTACTATGAATAAGGCAGCTATTCGTTGCCAGCTTTTTACAATTGAATGCATCAGTATTTCTTAGTTGTTTCTAAATTTTTGTAGAAGTCGTCAGTCAGGATGCTAGGCAATCCTGGGTTTTTCATTTTGTTAGGGCAGCGTTAGCGAGTCCGTGTTCGCTTTTAGCGTCTGTCTTCGACACGCTGCGCGAACGTAGAGAGCGTCATTTTTAATTGCTTAACGGCTGTCACTGTAAGCCGTACAGACTGATAAAAAACAAGAAGCCAAGAGCCAAAGCGCCAAAAATTAGGATATTCTTTTGGGTTGGCGTTAGGTTGTTGACACCCAAACCGTAACCGAGATTTTCTTTGAAGCCGGATGCAGTACCCGCCGGGCCGATGTTGGCAAAAGCGGTTTTTTTAGCACTACAAACTGGGCAACGCCAACTTACAGGCAGGTCTGCAAAGAGTGTCCCAGAAGGAATATCATCTTTGTCATCTCCCTTTTCGGGTTCGTAAACATAACCGCAGGCGCGACACTCGTAGCGGTCTAACACTGGAGTCTCAACAGCTGGTTCGCTCATGGCTAGGGCCTCGCAGAGGAGAATTCTTAAATATACGTTAAAAATTATGACATAATTGTTAGGCTTTTCTATCACTATCAAAAGCTAATTAAATACTTGAAGTGTATCTGTTTCCCAGATTTCAGAAAAACCAAACAGATATAATGTAAAAGAAAGTAACGTAATTGAAGGGATTGGGGACTAGGGATTGAGGATTGGGAATTAAAAATCAATAATTTCGTATTAGAGATGAGGGATTGTCAATTCAGAAGAATTTCCCAGTCCCAGTCCCCAATCCCCAATCGCCAGTCCCCAATCCCCAGTCACTACTTAAAATACTCCATAAGCGGTAGATACTCATTGTGTTTGTCCTCAGCGGTTACGAGTACCTTCTAGGCTTCTTCATCATCTGTAGCCTAGTACCTGCCTTAGCGCTCTCAGCTTCCAAACTCCTACGACCCAGTGGTTACAGCCCAGAACGTCGCACCACTTATGAATCTGGCATGGAACCCATCGGGGGAGCCTGGATTCAGTTCAACATCCGCTACTATATGTTTGCTCTGGTCTTCGTCGTCTTTGATGTGGAGACTGTTTTCTTGTATCCTTGGGCGGTAGCTTTCCACCGTTTGGGGCTATTGGCATTTATTGAAGCGCTAGTCTTTATTGCAATTCTTGTAGTCGCTTTAGTTTACGCATGGCGTAAAGGAGCTTTGGAATGGTCTTGAATTCTAACTTAACAACCCAGGACAAAGAACGAATCATCAACCCCATTGAGCGTACCAATGTCACTCAAGACCTTTCAGAAAACGTCATTTTGACGACGGTTGATGACCTCTACGACTGGGCGCGGCTTTCTAGTCTGTGGCCGTTATTATTTGGTACTGCTTGCTGCTTTATTGAGTTTGCAGCTTTAATTGGCTCACGATTTGACTTTGACCGTTTTGGGCTAATTCCCCGTTCTAGCCCCCGCCAAGCCGATTTAATCATTACGGCAGGGACTATTACAATGAAGATGGCCCCTCAACTGGTGCGTCTTTATGAACAAATGCCAGAGCCGAAGTATGTAATTGCAATGGGTGCTTGCACAATTACTGGCGGGATGTTCAGCGTTGATTCCCCTACAGCAGTGCGCGGAGTCGATAAACTGATTCCTGTGGATGTATATTTGCCTGGTTGTCCTCCCCGTCCAGAAGCAATTATCGACGCAATTATTAAGCTGCGGAAGAAAATCTCCAATGAATCGATGCAAGAGCGGGATAAAATTAAGCAAACTCACCGCTACTACAGCACGACTCATAATTTGAAGCCAGTAGAGGAAATCTTAACTGGTAAGTATTTGCAGTCAGAAACTCGCTATGCACCACCAAAGGAATTGGCAGAAGCGATCGGTATGCCAATACCACCTGCACTGCTGAAAGAATTGGCGCAAAAGGAGGAACAAACCCGTGGCTGAAGAAGAATCTAAACCAGTACCAGCAGCGAAAGAAGAGTCATTGGTACAAGCGGGTAAAATTTCCCAATGGTTGACGGAAAATGGTTTTGACCATGAGTTTCTAGCACCAGACAAAAATGGTGTAGAGATAATTAAGGTGGCGGCAGATTTTTTGCTTCCCACTGCTACAGCCCTTTATGCTTATGGGTTTAATTATCTCCAGTTTCAAGGTGGCGTTGACCTTGGGCCAGGACAGGAATTGGTGAGTGTGTATCACTTGATTAAAGTGGGTGATAATAGCGATCGCCCCGAAGAAGTCCGAGTTAAGGTGTTCTTACCACGAGAAAACCCCGTAGTGCCTTCTGTGTACTGGATTTGGAAAACCGCAGATTGGCAAGAGCGCGAGTCTTACGATATGTACGGCATTATCTACGAAGGACACCCAAATCTCAAGCGGATTTTGATGCCGGAAGATTGGGTAGGTTGGCCTTTGCGGAAGGATTACATCTCGCCTGATTTCTACGAGTTGCAAGACGCTTATTAGAGATTGCTAGTTTTGGCAATGATTAACCCCTTTCCGGTGGCGGAGAGGGGTTATGTTTTTGGTGTTCTACATAAAGTCGGTTGACAAAATTTGTTGTAATTCAGTGTTCAAACAGCTTATACAGAGGATTTTGGTTACTCAAATATTGATGAGTTTAATGTTTGCCTATACTTTCATAGTTTTGATCTGTGTACGCGGTTGATTAGTTGAATATGGGTGAATAGTAAGTTAAGTTTAATACGCTCTGGAACAATAGTTATAACACTGCTTAACAAGTGTTAGTGCATTATACTTTGTAACAATAGTTACTAGACTATAACTATTTTAATCAATACAATGTTTATCTTGATAAAGGATGTGAAATCAATGAAAATCGAAGCTAATGACAAAGAAGTTCAGGATATATTTGCTCTAGGTTATTTTAAAATACCCAGATTTCAACGTCCTTATTCATGGACTGATGAAGAGGTTATTAACTTTTGGGATGATGTTGTCATTAGAGATTATGAACATTATTTTATAGGCTCAATGGTTGTTTATCAAACAGAAAAACCATACTATGGAATAGTCGATGGTCAACAAAGGTTAACAACGATTACATTAATGCTTGCAGCTATAAGAAATGCTTTTCTTGATTATGGAGATGAAAATTTAGCTAAAGGAGTACATCAATATATTGAAAAAGCTAATATAGATAATATCCCTGAATATGTTTTAAATTCTGAGACATCTTTTCCTTATCTTCAAGGATACATACAAAGTTTTAACAAAGCAGAAATACAATGTAATGTAGGTAATGAAGAACAAAATCTAAAATCAGCATTTGAATTAATCAATAAGAAACTGTATGCCATAATTCCTAAAGTTGATAGCAATGAGCCTTATAATGATTTATTTGAAGAGAGAATATCTCCAATTCTAGAGACTCTAAAATCTCTAAGAAAAAAAGTTCTTTCCTTAAAACTAGTATTTATTCAATTAGATAATGAAGATGATGCCTATTTAATTTTTGAAACTCTCAATACTAGAGCCAAAGACCTTACAACACCTGATTTAGTAAAAAACTTACTTTTACAAAAACTCAGAGCTTCAAACGTAACATTAGATACTTTTAAATTGATATGGAATGGCATCTTAGAAAAATTTGACAATAATGGATTAGAACAAACTGTTGTGGAATCTTTTTTGTATCATCATTGGCTTTCTAAGTATGGTGATACAACTCAAAAACAGTTATTTGGTGAAATAAAAAAATATATTGATTCTTCTAGTAAAAATGACTCTGAAAATAAATCTCGCTTACTATTATTAGAATTCCAAAAAAACTCAGATTATTATGTTTCTATTGTATCTCCAGATAATCATCAATGGAGTCCTGAAGAAAAAAATAGTATTTATCAATCGTTAAAAGCATTACGTCTTTTTAATGTCAAGCAACAAACGTCAATGATTCTATCTCTTATTAGGGCATATAGAGAAATTAAGATAACATTGAAGGCATTACGTCCCATACTATGGAAAATTGAATGTTTTCATTTTATTTTTAATTCGATTACTTCTCAAAGGTCTTCTGGATCAATTGCTCCACTTTATTCCAAATATGCCCAAGAACTTTCTAATACTGAAAACTCAGATAAAATTCAGTCAATTAATACAAATTTAGTAAGAAAACTCAAGGAAAAACTACCTAGTTTCGATGAATTTGAAGTAGATTTTATGGATTTAATTTATACAAAAAATAAGCAAAGAGATAAAAAAGTCATACAATATATACTTGAAAAATTCATAGGACAAAATATTAATGGACTACCCATTGATTATAATTCTGCCAGTATTGAACATCTCCTAGCACAATCTAAAGGAGACGAAGAAATAGTCGGTAGTATAGGAAATTTAATATTAGTAGATAAAACGACTAACAGTGAAGAATTAAAAAATTATGATTTCCTGAAGAAGATTGAAATTCTAAAAGATAAAAATTATCCGCTTGATGAGCATTTGTTGAATGCTACTCAATGGACTGAGGAAGAAATTAAAGAGCGAGGCAAAGCAATGTCTCACAAAGCATATAATGAAATTTGGAAGTTGTAGTAATTCTTAGTAATTCGTAGGTTGGGTTGAGGAACGAAACCCAACATTACTCATTCACAACACGCAAAGCTGATGTTGGATTTCACTTCGTTTAACCCAACCTACAATTTAGGCGATACCTACTCTTTACCGATATCAGAGTCAAATACAATTTCTTGCCCATGCCAAGAGCGCGAGTCTTACGATATGTACGGCATTATCTACGAAGGACACCCAAATCTCAAGCAGATTTTAATGCCGGAAGATTGGGTGGGTTGGCCTTTACGGAAGGATTACATCTCGCCTGATTTCTACGAGTTGCAAGACGCTTATTAAAGAATCCTGAGTTTCAGCAGTGATTAACCCCTTTCCGGTGGCGGAGAGGGGTAGTTTTTTTTGCGATCGCTTCTTTGTAATAACCTTCAGACAAGCGATCGCTCCGCCTCTTGTACTCGACTCATCTGTGGGTGCATTGGCGTAACCCGGCGTTTGCGTAGCATCTCGTAGAGAAAGTATCGCTTCTTCCTCAGGTCAGTAGCCAGATTCATCAATGCTTTAAGGAAATCCGGCAAAAATATATGAAGCTTTGTTACGCAATGCGTAATTATAACTAGCCAAGCTGAAGTCATAATTATCGGAGTTTGCAAGAGCTTTAGAAATTTAATGCTTTCGCGCCACTCTAGACTCTGTATCCTTGATTCGTTCGTTGCCAAATTGTACTAATCAAACTCACGTTAATTTAGTACATCACAAAATAAGTTTAAACATTTACCAGTCTGCAAGAAGAGCAAAATTTATGGAATCTCCAATAGTACAGTCAACAGTCATAGACGATCGCACATTACAGGAGTTAAAAGACGAAATTAAGCAGGAAATGCAAAATATAGTGAGTAACTCTAACTTGAGAAACGTACTCGAAAAATACGGTATACCAGCACAAGATGTTCTTAAACTTGAGTGTACACTCGACCTAAATCAACTTCAATCTAATGATGTTGGTGTACATGAGCAAACCAAGAGCTTTTTGCAAGCATTTCCAGACCTAAAATTGCATAAATTGTGCATGGTATTGCGTAAGCCTTGCCCGTATGACAACAATCCTGATGGTTGCTGGTCAGACTGCTAAAAGATCCATCGGGGGCAACGCATTGTGTCAATAAAAACATCAAGACCTCAACAAGTTTACCAGTATCCTATTAATCCATACTTATTGATAAAGATTTAGGCATAGAAGCTTTGCAATTGCAACTTGCCCATCGGATGAGATAAACCTCTTATCAAGTCTATACTAGCGATCGGGGAAATCTGAATTGCAAAGCTGGTAACTTTTATTTTCTTAGCTTGCCCCACATTTTTTCTTATTTCATATTCGGTGTAAATTGATTAAGGTGCAAATTCTATGATGTATCAGAGCCGAAGCGGTTGGTACTGGAAATTAAAGCTAGTGAGTGTTTTGGCATTTACTGGAGCAATTACTTTTTCTGGAAGATGTGCTTTGTCTCAAATTACACCGGATCGCACCTTGGGAGCTGAAAATTCAGTTGTTACACCCAAACCGATCGGTAGCATCCCTACTGACCAGATCGATGGTGGGGCAACTCGCGGTACGAACCTTTTCCACAGCTTTGAGCAGTTTTCTGTTCGCACTGGAAGCGCAGCTTATTTCAATAACGCCGCAAATATTGAGAACATTATTACCCGCGTAACAGGTAAATCTATTTCAAATATTGATGGAATCCTTAAAGCTAATAATCAAGCTAATCTGTTTTTGATTAATCCTAACGGGATTATTTTTGGGCCCAATGCTTCCTTAAACATAAATGGTTCATTTGTAGCAAGTACAGCGAGTAGTCTAAACTTTGCTAATGGTACTAAATTTAGTGCCACAGATCCCAAAACCATACCTCTGCTAACAGTAAGTGTTCCCACTGGTTTACAATTCGGAGGAAATGCGGGTTTCATCCGCAATGAATCCCAAGCTAGTCCAAATCAAGCAACCAATCGCTTAAAAGCTCCCGTTGGTCTACAAGTCCAGCCAGGTAAAACCTTGGCACTTGTAGGCGGTGATATAACCTTGGCGGGTGGAAATTTAACGGCAAAAGGGGGACGAATTGAGCTAGGAAGCGTTGCTGGCAATAGTCTAGTCGGTCTCAATCCAACAAACCAAGGTTGGATCTTAGGTTATGAAGGTGTTGAGAATTTTCAGAACATTCAACTAATACAGCGAACTGCTAACGGATCTACAAAGCCATCTCAAGTAGATGTTAGTGGTGAAGGTAGTGGCGATATCCAAGTACAGGGTAGGCGCATTCTGTTAACTGGTTTCTCACAGATTTTAGCTAATACCTTGGGTTCCCAATCGGGAGGAAATTTAACGCTCACTAGCTCAGAGTCTGTGGAATTAATTGGTCCTGGTACACCGTTGACGGCTGTGACTTTTGGTGCCGGAGACGCTGGAGACTTAACGATTACAACAGGGAAGTTGATTGTCAGGAATGGAGCACAAGTGCGAAATGGATCGCAAGTCGGAAATGGAGCGCAAGTCGGGAATGGACTACGAGGCTTGGGTTCAGGAGGAAAATTGACCGTAAACGCCTCAGATTCTGTAGACTTGATCGGTGGTTTCTCCTTTGGGAGTAATTTTTTCTTCAGTGGATTGTTTAGTGCAACTTCCGATGTTGGAAATGCTGACGATATAACGATCAACACTGGGAAGTTACGTATCCAGGGTGGGGCAAGAGTAACAACAGAATCTTCAGGAACGTTATCATCATCAGATCCTAACAAATATTTCCCAGCTACAGGAAAAGGAGGAAATTTGACTGTAAACGCCTCCAAATCTGTAGAAATAACTGGAATTTCACCTAATGGTACTACACCCAGCGGCTTGTTTGCTTTGACTAACGGCCCTGGGGATGCAGGGAAAGTGACAATAAATACAAATACATTAATTATCCGGGATGGGGCTACAATAACTGTGAGTAGCGAACTTCCAGAACTTTCACAGGGTGTAATCTATCAGGGGAATGTAAGCAATCTAGGAGCAGCAGGCGAACTAAATGTAAATGCTCGGTCTATATTTTTAGACAATAAAGGAATACTCACATCTAATAGTGAATCAGGTAAAGGCGGAAATATTTCGCTACAGGTGCGGGACTTATTACTGATGCTCCGTAATAGTCAAATATCCACTAATGCAGGGGGTGATGGAGATGGCGGCAACATCACCATCAAAGTACCTAATGGCTTCCTTATCGCCACTCCCTTCGGAAATAACGATATCACCGCCAATGCCTTCTCTGGCTCTGGTGGTAAGATTGCAATCACCACTAAAAACATCTTTGGTTTTGTGCCCCGCACCCGTGCAGACGTAGAGAGACTTGACCCAACAGGTGAAATCAACCCAAAGAACCTGCGAACAAGTGATATCACGGCGTTTTCTCAGCAAAACCCTTCATTAAATGGCACAGTCCAAATCAACTCACCAGATGCTGACCCCAGCAAAGGATTAGTGGAATTGCCTGTAAATCTGGTTGATGCTTCCCAGCAAATTGCTGCTGGTTGTGGTTCTGGTGGAAAAATAGCTAAGAGTTCATTTATTACCACTGGGCGTGGAGGACTAGTAGCCGATCCCACCCAGCCATTGATAGCTGATGATGCGGTGCTGGCAGATTGGATAGCACTACAGCCAGAGAGTAAAAATCGTGCTGGCGGTATTCAGAAAAGAGCGGTTCTTCAGGCGCAGCGAAACACAGAAGAAAAATCACAGAAGGTTGATTCTGTCAATGAACCTACTCAAATTGTCGAAGCCCAAGGATGGGTTACAGATGCCAATGGTAATGTGGTTTTAGTTGCTCAAGTTCCCACTGCATCGCCTCATAACTCCTCGCTTACCGCTACATCTTGCGCTGCTCATTAGAATTTGAGATAAGTTAAACAGTCTCTGAATTAACCTTCAATTCCCGTCACCTTGCAGTAATTACGATCGCAATTACTGTCTCGAACTTGTGATTTCATTGCCAGTATCCTTATATAAGGTCATAAATTTAGAATTTGAGTGGGATAACCAAAAAGCTAGTCTAAATCTCAACAAGCACCGCATCAGCTTTGAAGCAGCTAAGACAGTCTTCAAAGCCAGTGAGGGGAGTTGGAGTAAAATACTAATACTCCTAACTCCTGTAGAGAAGCTATTAATCGCGTCTCTATGCTCTAACTCGTCTCCTGAATTTGCAGACGTACAGTGTGTTCAGTCGTACCACTAAGTTGCAATTCCATGATTTCACTACCTAGAGGTTCCAAGCAAGTCAGGAGCGATCGCAAATTGGGTGTACTTGCGCCAGTATCTACATATAATCGATCTGCTAAATTACCAATCCGTTTCCAAGTCATGTACAATTTAGCGATCGTTTGTTCAATTTGCGATGCTTGATTGACCAAATCAGCAGCAATGCTTAAACAGCCGACTCTTTGCGCTTCTTCTAAGGCTGTTTCAATATCAACATTTTCCTGCGTCAGTGCCTGCACTTGAGCCGCCCCTTTGAGATATTTTGCTAAGTTACGCGCCTCGCTAGTTACCTGTTTCAGAGTATCCACATCAGGGTTAGCAGCAATTTCCTTCTGGATAAACTTTTGGTGCGATTCTGGCAGTTTTTCCATTTCCTTCACCAATGGGGCAATGTAGCGCGGGGGAAGGGTGTTATCTGCTGCTTTTTCTCTGACTGATTCAGGTAATAAATCTGAGGACATGGCTGTCCATTCATCGCTGAGTTGACGCACTTCGCGTCTGGTGATGCGATCGCCTTTTTGGGCCGCTTCACTTACCATTTGTTGCACTTCTGGCGATGCTTTGGAGGTTTCAACAAATGCCCGTTTACTGAAGTTGTTCACAGAACTGGGATCGAGTTTACCGTCTTCGATGAGAGTATCAGCACTATTCGCCAGTTGAATCCAGGCATAAGCTTGACTTTTGCTGATTTCCCGCTCTTTTAGCCATCGCAAAAAGCCAGTACCGCGTCCGTCACCACCGACTTTTTCTCTGTCGCGGATCGCGCGTAAAATTCGCCCTCGCCAGATTTCAGTTTGCAAATCAAAGCGATCGCATACCTGCCAAGCTATTTCTAGCTGCTGTTGAAAATCTGACTCTAGAATCTGTTCATCTTCTGGATCGGGCAGTTCAAAGCTGATATCTGCTGGCTGCTGTAAAGCAGCAGCAAGGTCGTTGATGGAGTCGGTGTCTTGCACGATTGATGACTAACTAGTGGATGCGATCGGCTTATTATGCCACAATCTGTGGTCTCTCACTTAAGGGGGAGTACGGTATTTTGAGTTACAACAAATAATAGTAGGAAGGGGACGAGGGGAAAACCCTATAGATAAATCTGTAAGCTGCTGAAAAATTTGATGTCCAGTTCTTTGTTGCAAGCTATCAAGGGAACAATTTTTATTATTATTCCATAAAAAATGAATTCATGGGCTGCTGAAACCGTGTGGACAAGGGGTTTTTCTTTTTCCCCTTGTCCTCTTCCGTAAACCACTTCTGTAAAGTCTTTAATTAATCAGAGACAATAAAAATAAAACGATGAACCAGGTAGACTACCTCCGCATTAGCTTAATCGATCGCTGCAATTTTCGTTGTCAATACTGTATGCCAGAGGGAGTAGAACTGGACTATATTCTCAAGCAACAGCTATTAACTGATGAGGAACTGCTGACCTTAATTCAAGAGGTATTTATTCCAGTCGGCTTTACCCGATTTCGTTTGACTGGGGGCGAACCCTTATTGCGTCCGCGTGTGGTGGATTTGGTAGGCGCGATCGCATCTTTTCCCCAAACTCAAGACATTTCAATGACCACCAACGGTTTTTTGCTGGCTCCGATGGCACAAAACCTTTACAATGCTGGTCTGCGAAGAATTAATATTAGTCTGGACTCTCTCGATCCCGATATTTTTGACCAAATTATTGGAAATCAGGGGCGTTCTCGTTGGCAACAAGTTTGGCAAGGTATTCAAGCTGCCCATCACGTTGGATTCGACCCTTTGAAGCTGAATGTGGTGGTGATTCCTGGCGTTAATGACCACGAAGTTCTCGATTTAGCCGCCCTAACAATTGATAAACAGTGGCACGTTCGATTTATCGAATTTATGCCCATTGGTAATGTGGATTTATTTGGCGATCGCGGTTGGGTATCTTCAGCCGATTTACGGCAACAAATCCGCGATCGCTGGGGCTTGACAGAATCACAAGTTAGTGGCGCTGGCCCGGCTGATGTCTTTCAAATTCCTGGTGCGAAGGGGACACTAGGATTTATCAGTCAAATGTCGGAATGTTTTTGCGATCGTTGTAACCGGATGCGCCTGAGTGCTGATGGCTGGCTGCGTCCTTGTTTATTGAATGAAACTGGTCAAATAGATTTAAAAACTGCTTTGCGTTCTGGCACTAGCACCGCTCAATTACAAGAGCAGGTGAGGCATTTACTCGGAATCAAGCCAGAAATTAACTTTAAAGGGCGTGATTCTGGCATTGTCGGTACATATACTCGCACTATGTCACAAATTGGTGGTTAGTCATTGGTCATTTGTCATTTGTCCTTTGCAAATAACTAGGGACAAAGCGCAAAGTCTGAGCGGAGGTTTCCTCCGATCAGAACTTTGTAAGAGATGACTAAGGACAAATGACTATTACGCTTGTCGTGAGTAGTATTCCACCACAAGTAGTTCATTAACTTGTAATGCCACCCATTCGCGCTCAATAACGCTGTTGACTTTACCAACCAACTTAGCTTTGTCAAACTCCAAATGACTGGGGAGGTTTGCCAAACCGGGATATTGCAAGTTAGCTTCCACCAACTTCCGTGATTGGGCGCGATCCCTGACTGCAATTACTTCACCAGGACGGCATTGGTAGCTGGCAATATTCACGACACGACCGTTAACAGTTACGTGACCGTGATTTACCAGTTGACGAGCGGCGGGGATAGTTGGGGCTATACCCAAGCGGAAAACGGTATTATCTAAACGCATTTCTAGCAATTGCAGCAATACTTGTCCGGTAGAACCAGTAACACGTCTGGCTTTTCGCACATAGCGGAGCAATTGTTTTTCAGTCAAACCGTAGTTGAAGCGGAGCTTTTGCTTTTCTTCTAAACGGATGGCATATTCAGAGCGTTTCTTACGGTTCTGACCATGCATACCAGGTGGGTAAGCGCGTCTAGCGCTTTTACGAGTCAATCCTGGTAGGTCGCCTAAGCGACGGACAATTCTGAGGCGGGGCCCTCTATATCGGGACATGAGTTTCCTTAATCTAATCCTGTTTAAACTTTACCGAAACATTCCATTTTGACACTCCCCTAATTTTTAATCAGGGGATTCTTGGTTTTTTGAAGCTGCTTACCGAGGTAAGACGTATCTCACCAAGGTAGACGCATCGATTTTTGCGCCAGTTGCTTTTAATCGGTAAACCCGACAAACTAGCCTCCAAGCCTGAATTCCGACCTGTCACGCCGTACTCCTGCCCATAAGTTTTTTGTGTTTATTTAGTTTCGTAGGCTACTCAATCATCAGATTGGTTTACGCAGTATTCTTACTCTGAAATACTTTTTGCGTTGCTTACTTATCTTTCAAACAGTTATAGTAACACAATTTCCGGCATAATTAATTATGTCTATACCTTGCTAACGCTGAAATTCTTGAATTACAGAGGATTTTTAAAATATTTGAGTTAGCATAACCTTGGGTGTTTGGAGAATGGCAATGTTAATGAGCAATAAAGCGGTTAATAGAGGTAAGAACAAACAAGCCAGTTCCACCTCCAGAAGTTTAATAGTACCAGTTTTGGCTATAGCTGGATGGTTGACAACAATTTTACCCAATCCAGCGATCGCTGCTTCCTACAGCAATGATTATAGTGTCTGTGCAGGTCGCCTTTTGAGCGTAGGTGTAACAGCACAAGGGGCATCACAAGGTTGTGCAGCAGCACTGCGTCCAAGGGATTTGGCTGCTTGTGTGGTTAAAATCAAGAAGGAAACCCAAATTGCCGCGACAGATGCACTTTATTCTTGTGGCAAGGCCCGGCGACCTGAAGAGTTAGCTACCTGTGTAGTTGGCGTGAGCTTAAGTACTAAGGAAGAAGCTAATCCGGCAGTTTTAGATTACTGTGGACGTAGCTTGTTACCCGTGCGTTTTGGGCAGTGTGTGGTTGGCTTGCGTAGTCAAATCGATTTCCCCCCTGCTCAGGCGTTAGATACTTGTATCAGTGCTAGTGATAGTATTGTTGGTGCTTCATCTTCGTCTGCACCGCCGATCATCATTCCTGGGGGATCGAGTCCAAGTACCGACACTATACCATTTCCAACGCAACCGACTATTCCAACGCAACCGATTGTTCCAACACAACCTGGCACTAATTAAATTCCAGTGCTTTGTAATTGATTGAGAATATAGGTTAATTAATAGGGTGGGCATCAAAACGCCCACCCTATTAATCTGTCAAGTTTTAATTTATGGGTAAGCAAGTTCGTAGTAATACCAATTCTCTGTAAACTTGCACTTAATGATTGCTCCTTCTCCCTTGGCGTACTTGGTGGTTCGTTTAATAAATATTAAGTGCATACTCATATAGGATTGATATTTGATTTTTGAAATACACGTAGGGTGTGTTATGCCGTAGGCTTAACGCACCACCCTTTATGTTTTGGTGCGTTACGGAAGCCGTAACACACCCTACACATACTTAGATTTTTTCAGAAATCAAATACTAGTCCTATAGCGAAATGGTATAAGGACTTAATCCTCAAAACTGGTGGTCTATGTCATTAGTTTTGAGGGTTAAGAGAACGAACCGCAAAGCGCACAAAAAGCGCCAAGTTAAGAGGTAATAAAAGAAATTTAAAATACTAATTCACATATCAAAATAAAATATCTATATAAAATCCGCTATAATTGCCTTCTGCTTGCAAAGGATGCAAACTAAAAACTTGCAAGACAAAAGTCACAAGCAGTTTTGTGACTTTTGTACTACTAATACAGTATTACAATGTAAATAGACCGACCATCCCCCTACTTTCAAGCAAGGGATAAAAGGGGTGAAAAGCTTATAAAGTAAGCTTTTTGAGTTGTGCGTAGTGCTACTAGTCTTCTCTTTCACCAAAAGCCGTCTGTAAAACCACTGCAATACCACCGTCTTGATGATATTTATCTGCCCAAGCCCGGATAACTTCATCCAATTCTTCCATAGCTTGCTCCATTTTTTCTGGCAGGATATCAAGTTCTTCTAGTAAACGCATGGCATTTCGTCGCCGTTCTGCCCAATTTTTCATCATGCGGAAATACCGAGCGGTATCTTCTACCATGATGTAAGTGCGTTCTTGATCGTCTGCTGGAGCATAAAAAGGACGGGTAAGTGCGTAGAAGGGCATTCCCCAAGGAGAATCTATGCGTGTTACCGTGCCTGAGTAGAGTAGACGGCGCTTGATATGCTCACCCAAAGCTTCACTCAAAGGCATTTGGTGTTCGGTTGGCAAGTCTTCTTGCGATCGCCTATGCAAAAACTCAATCAAATCTAGAAACTCAAAAGAGCTAACTAACTGGGCATCTGGTAAGTTACTTGGCAGTTTCTGCTCAATTTGTCTTTTCTCTTCACTTGTCAGACTCGTACCTGGTACGCGCGATCGCCCTGGTTGCCAAGGATACTTTTCTAGCCAGACGTAAGGCAATTGAATCAAATATCGAGGTTCTTGAGAACCCAACATTTTTAACAGTTTGCCTTCTGTTAACGCCTGTCTGACTTCTTCTACAATAATTTTTACGCGTTTTGGCTCTAGGTGGTGCAGATGCCCTGTCATTCGCAGGTTTTGCCCCTGCTCTAGATAGGTCATATAAATTGCACACTTTGCTGCTGTTGCGGCTGCGTCTAAAAATGCCCCATGCCTGTGCCCACTCGTCCGCATGGCACTAAAAGCCAGATAAAGCATGATCTGATCCATCGCACTGGGGTCAAGACGTTTGATCAGATCTATGTCGTTACTCATATTACAGACAATTGAATAGCACGTTTACAAAGTTTTTAATCGAGTGAGAATAGGTAGTATACACCTGGCTGAAAGCGATTTTTTCACTTCAGACTATATTAGTATGCGATAACCATAGAACTGGTAGTAGCCCAAACTACCATTTTCGCATATTTTCTAGTACACAAGCAGATTCAGTCGTTGTTACTATAACTGTCTCTGCATCTGCCTGGAAAATTACAGATATTATCAAGTCCAGCTTGACGGCGGTTTACTTCTCAAAAGTCAACTGTGTTGCAAATAATCTACGAAGCCTTTAACTTTTCTGGGGTTTTTCTCATCTTTCAAGAGCAAGAACGTTAAGCTGCTTACACCTAATTATGGCACTATACCGACTCGGAGTAAAAACTAGTTTGCGCGGTTCATCTGGGGTATTTGTTACTCAAAAAAGATGGTTTTTATTCAGCTTTGGTGAATTATTTGTAGTACACAGGTGGCTGGAGATCCTTGGGAGTAATCTCAAAAGAAACCGCTTACCAGGTGTAGCAACATTCAGAGGTTGAGCCAAATGGCTCGTTGGGAACTATCATTTTGTTCATAACCTCCTGTGATGTCTCGGCAGTGTCAGCCGTTGGCTTGAGGGAAGATAGTAGACATCAAGTAGAGCAATTAATTCCAATTTCAAAATACCTGTTCTTCTTTCAAATATCGTCTTTTATCATACCATCATTTTTTAGTTTTGGAATAAAAATATGTATTTTAAAGTTTATAAATAATTGAAATTTAAATATTTTATATTATGACTAAATCAAGGTTTGATGATATTTCTATTTTGACTCTTAAACCTAAGTCTAATTTATCTTTTGTGTTGGTAATTTGACACAGAAAGCTGCGATTAATTCAGACTGAACCGCATAGCTATCATGCTTTTTCGCTCGTGTTAATAAACTAGAAATTAGTGACTAGGCATATATATAATAAAACATATTGCATTCCGTCTGATGATTATTTAGAGGTTGTTTTTCAATGAAATTATATTTTTTTCATGAAAGAATTTTAAATTTTCATGATTTAACTAATTCATTGACTACTTTAAAGTATATTTTTACATTGCTGTTTTATATACTTGAGAAACTGGAATTGCATAGATAGTTTGTTGCTGAAAAAGGATGAGAATTCGCCGCAGGCTACGAAATAAGCCTCTTTCTCTAAGCATCTGGGCGATACCTACGGTGGGCTACGCCTACGCAGACTAAGTTGACTAGTATACAAAGGCATTAATAAAGATACCATTTCGCCAACCTCAAGAACATGCAAATGAGGTTTTTTTAATTTCGCGTTACCCGCAGGGGTTTTCGTAGAATCAAAAGACAAGGTGTTTCATGAGCGATCGCTCCATATATTCACATACCTTAAAAAACGGTTTACTCTAAACCCTTCTACTACTTCTTTATCTCCTAGTTCCAAAATGTGCTGCAATGGTCTTAACTCCTTGCAAATTTCCTTTTTGGGCAAGTACTCGTACTCAATTGCTTGAGTCAGTACTACTCGTACTGGTTATATATACGTGTTTTCCCTATCTGTATCAGGCTAAATCCCCAAAAATATATTACAAGTCATCAACTATAGCGGTTCTCAATCCTATGGAATACAGCCTTGTAGCATTGGGGAGGAAGATTCAAAGCCTCTCTCCAATTCGGCTACAGTGTACACACAAGTTTTGCCGCAGTCATATTCTTAGATTGCGTTTCTATTTCGCAGTCATCAGGAACGCCTAGCCCGGATTTCTCACCACATCTCAATAATTAAATAAGTAATGAGTAATGAGTAATGAATCTTACTTATTACTTATTACTTATTACTTCGCCCGTGAGGTTCGCTAGTGGGAGAGTTCAATCTGCCAAGTTCAATCCCTTCTCTCATGCGTGAGAAATGCGGGCTAGAAGTACGCCTTATATTTTTATTAATATCTCGTACTGCGTTTCTATCCCGCCTCGGACAAAAATGTGTGTATACCGTAGCCGAGTCGGAGAGAGGTTAAAGTGTATTGCACCTAAATGAGCGATCGCTATATTTATCTGCACCTATACAACAGCCCTAAATTATCCTTGAAAACTAAAGATCCCCGACTTATAAAAGAAATCGGGGATCTTTGATGTAGAGAAGTTCCAAGTAGGCATATTAGCGTCAGGATTGATGCTGAGAGTGATAGGAGGTAAACTAGCACCCATTACACCTAAACTGATTGAACTTGCCATTTAATTCGTGTTACTGGAGGGTTTAGCCTGATTTCGCATGGTTTCCAGGCTGAAAGCAGCCGCGCCAAAGGTTACTAACAACACTCCCAGAATTTGCACAATATCTAAATTTTCTTGAATGATTAACCCAGCGAAAATTACGGTTAAAACTGGGATGCTACCACCGATAATTGCCGATCGCGAAGCACCTAGTTTACTAATACCAACATTGTTCAGCAAATAGCCCGCAAGAGTCAGCACACCCAAGATAAATGCACTTAAAACCAGTTCTAGCATCTTAGAGGAGTCAAAAACTATCAAGTTCCAATTGCTCGGTAAAGGTAGCATCAAGCAAATAAAGCTCAACACCAACATGGTAGCGAAGTTAATTAAGGTAAAAGTCACAGGATGCAGTTTGCTAGCACATACCCGTGTCAGAATTATGTAGGCAGCAAAAGCTACGCCCGAAAGAATGGCGGTGCTGCTTCCCATAGAACTATTACCCATACTGGTGTTGGGAGAACCTCCTAAAACCAACAATTCGCCACAGCAAATGGCGGCGATCGCAGCGAAGCGGAATGTGGTGGGGCGATCGCGGAACAGAAACCACGACAATAGCCCACTAACCATTGGATAGATAAAGAAGAGTGCGATCGCCATTCCAGTTGTAACTTGAGCGATCGCAATGTAGATTAGCACCTGAGACAAAAACAAAAAGCACCCACTCACAACTGACAACAGCAAAATCCGCTTGGTAGCTGTATTAGCAGCTGTGGGATTTCCTCGCACTGAAGCAGCCAAGTTTTCTAAGTCTTGCCATAGTGTTGGATGCAATATGGGAGACAGCAGTACCATCAGTGGTACTACTACCATAAACCGTAGCGTCAAAATTAACAGAGTATTGCCTAAAGTCGGCGGTAGCAAGCGTTCTACATCTAATACTCCAAAAATCTGGGAACCTTCATGGAAAATTACTTTGATGGCTATGTTGTAAAGCGACGATACCACTGCCGATAAGACAATCAACAAGAAACCGATTTGCAACTGCGAAAAGCCGGAGGAATTAGGCGATCGCGATTCTGGAGGTTTTGCTTCCGGCTGCGGCTCTAGCGCAGTAGAAGGTGGCGATTTGGGTTTGCTCTGCGAAACCCTGCGGATAACAGAAGTTGGTTCAGCAGCATTTCTCCGTCGTAAAGGTTGAGGTTGTATTACTTCCGGCTGTGGCACAGATCCAATAGGAGGCTCTGATGTAGTTTCGCTTTCTGACAAATCCTTATTGAGGACAGAAATGGGTTCAGCAGCGTTTTCCTTTGGTGGAGGAACAACAGCAACAGCCTCTGATGTTGTTTCTCTTTCCGACAAGTCTTTGCTGGGGAGAGAAATCGGGTTCGCGGTGTTTTCTTTAACAATGGGAGGCTCTGATGTTATCTCTTTTTCCAACAAGTCTTTGATAGAGACAGAAATCGGGTTCGCGGCATTTTCTCTAACAACGGGAGGTTCTAATGTTGTTTCCCTTTCCGACAAGTCTTTGATGGGAACAGAAATTGGGTTAGTGGCGTTTTCTCTAACAACGGGAGGCTCTGATGTTGTTTCTCTTTCTAAAAATTGATTAGGGATCGGGGAAATTGGCTCAGGGGAATTTCTTACCACTTCGCCAAAGGGCTGCGGGGATGTCTCAAAAGAACTGTTTTTTTCTGGCTGAGTAAACTGTAAAACAGTAGGTGTACCTGCTGCTGGTTTGCGTGAAGTTTCTTCTATAGTTTTTTCTAGTTCTCCATGCAGGCGGTTAACAAACTCCGCCAAAATCGTTTCCCCTTGCTGCTGCTGGCTATACATCCGTGACAACTGTTGGGAAAGATTACTTTGATAGTTTTTTAGCTCCTGTTGTAGCGAGTTAAAAGTAACAGTAACGGTGTCATCCAGGCTGTCAAACATGTGTTCGACTTTTTCATTGATTTCACCTACTACATTTACTACGTTGCTGCTCACTTCAGCGGACTTTAGCGCAGCTTGTTCGTAAGACTTACCCTCTATGCTTTGGTTAGCTAAAGTTGCCAGAGAGGATTGCAGTTGTGAAGATATATGCTTTGCCAGAACTTCTGCTAGTTGACGAATTAAGACTTGTTGCTCAGTGATTTGGCGCACTTGTTGTAAATGCTCTTTTTCCTCTACCAAGCTTTGAATCTCATCAGATAACCGATTTTTTTCTGACTGAAGCCGCTTTACGTCTTCCTGCAATGCTCTGAGGACATTCTGCTGAAGATTTTCTAAGTCTTCAACTACAGCCCAAAGAGCATTTTCTGCTGCTCTAGATAGCTCGCCTCTGACTCTTGGGTTTTCTGGTTGCTTCTCGAATCGCCCCATTAGCTTCTAACCTCTAACACCTTGACGATAAAGCTGCTTCCGGTACGCTTTATTGGCGCTCATCCTAATTTCCTGTATTTTGTCAGATAAATTAAAAATTTTAACAGCACTTCCGCATTTCAACGTAATTCTGTCATACTGAACACAACTTGGCAAAGCATCAAATTGCCCTACTGCTTAATACGCTGTGTTTTTTTCAGCATTGATAAGTATTTAGCCATTCGATTTTGGACTTTCCTGCGGAACGCTACGCAAACAACTTCTCTCAATCGAACGATTTTGGATTGTCGGTATGGCTGTAATTAGCTTGAAATGACACCTTTTTGGTTTTTGATCGGTTTAGTTTACATCAATTATTTGCCAATGAGATTTTTACTTTATAAATCTCACTCCAAATAAATATTTATTGTTTTTTACCATGCAGATGCGTGGCTTAGGCGGAAATTTGTAAATTTCTGTGGAATGTAACTTGTGTGACAGTTTATATCTCTAAATGGAGATTAAAGTATCTTTCTGTGGAAATTCAAAGTTACGCTATCCCCTGCACAACATTCTAATAGAATGAGCAGCAGTTCTGCAAAAACACGCTTTTTTGGCGTTGTTGCAGTCTAGGTTGTACTTTGAGTAGATTTAGCAGACAAAAAACTTAGAAAAATATTAATAATTCTTAGCGGAATAAAATTTGGGCGATGCTAAAGATGGCAGCGCTAAGTAAAGCACTCACAGGGATTGTAATTAGCCATGCGGCAGCAATGCCTTTTAGTGTTTCAAACTTTATCGACTTGATATTTTGCACTAGTCCAATACCAACTACACCGCCGACGAGAGCATGGGAAGTGGAGACTGGTAAACCTAGCCGGGAGGCGATGAGGATGGTGGTAGCAGTAGCAAGTTCTGCACAAAATCCACTACTAGGTTCCAAGGCAATAATGTTTTCGCCAATAGTGGCGATGACTTTTTTACCCCAAACAGCTAAACCACCAACAATACCAGCACCACCAAGGATTAAAATCCAAAGGGGGATAGTTATACCATCTATAGGTACGCTACCAGTGCGATTGATGTAGACGATCGCAGCTAAAGGAGCGATCGCATTTCCCACATCATTAGAACCATGAGCAAAGGCTACAAAGCAAGCACTCAGCAGTTGGAATCGTCCGAATAATCTTTCTACGGGATTGGGGATTGGGGAAGGTGGGGCCCCCTCTGGGGATAAGGGGTAATGGGAACTGGGGATTGGGGATTGGGTAGACTTTTCTGTTTTTCCCAAATCTTCTAATTGTCGCCAACTAATGATTGTGAGTCCAACTGCTGCTACTGCACCCATTAATAGTGGGATGTCGTAAGCAGGGATCGTAAAACCAACTTGCTCAATCACAAAATTGGTTAGCGGTTCAGTTAGCGATGGCAATACAATCACGCCGAATACACCTAGCAGCGCAGTACTCAACCAGGGAATCCATTCTTGTAACTGCACTACTTGATTGGGTTGATCCAAAATCCAGTGCTTGATTAGACTGTAAAATAAAGCAGCGATCGCACCACTAATTAATGGCGTTAAAACCCAGCCAATGCTAATTAAGCCAATTGACGGCCAATCAATTGCACCTACTCCCAAAGCTACCCAACTAAATCCAGCGATCGCACCAACAACGGCATGGGAAGATGAGACTGGTAAACCTCGTGATGTGGCAATTTGCAACCACACACCACAAGAAATTAGTACCGTTACCATCCCAATAACGAATATTTGGGGTGTAGCTGCGAATAAAGCGGGATTGGCAATTTTCGTTGCGAGAGTTTCCGTTACCTCATGCCCAAACAATACAGCACCCGTAAACTCTAATACCCCAGCAATAATTAATGCCTGTTTTAAGGTTACAGCTTTGGAACCGACGGAGGTTCCCATCGCGTTAGCAACATCGTTTGCTCCCAGATTCCAAGCGACGTAGAAAGCTAGTAGAGCGACCAAAAGTAGGGTAATAAGCATTTTGTTTGGGCTAATGGGAAGATAAGGAAACAAGACGCGAGGACGTGGAGAATAATTTCCATGCATCCCCATGTCTAAGTTATTTTACGGATAAATTAGGATTTTGTAAGTATCCGGTGTGGGTGCGATCGCTTGCTCGACAGCTGTTGATAAATCTTTTAATGGATAGCGATCGCTTATCAACGCTTGCACGTCAATTCGCTGATTAAATACAATATCAGCCGATAGACTCTGAAGCCGATACGATGAGCTATAACTACCGATTAAGTCAACTTCCCGGCGGTAGAGAAGATTGGGGTTGATGGGAATTTCCACCTCATCAGGGAATTCGGCGAAAAACAAGATTTTGCCACCTTTGCGGGTACAATCGAGTGCTTGAAAGAAGGCTTTCTCGCTAGGAACAGCTAGCAGGGTGACATCAACACC
The DNA here is from genome assembly GCF_002245985.1 of Nostoc sp. 'Peltigera membranacea cyanobiont' 232. Lineage (NCBI taxonomy): Bacteria > Bacillati > Cyanobacteriota > Cyanophyceae > Nostocales > Nostocaceae > Nostoc > Nostoc sp. 'Peltigera membranacea cyanobiont' 232. The sequence continues at coordinate 41,373 of NZ_NOLK01000002.1, read as the reverse complement.
AAGTCCGCCAGTTAGGGCATGGATTTTGGCTAGTAAATCCGCATCACGGGCATCAAAAGCCGCCTCTGCACCGACACTCAAAGCTTTTTCAATTCTAGAGGGTAGCAAATCGGTAGCGATCGCTTTTGCTCCGAAATACTTTACCAACATGATAAACATTAACCCAATTGGCCCAGCACCAGTAACTAATACAGTTTGTCCTGGAGCAATTTGAGCTTTTTTCACAGCTTTCAAGCAGCAGTTAGTTGGTTCTACAAAACTCGCTTCTTCAAAACTGATGTTATCTGGGATGGGAATCAACCCACCGTTTTCCACAATATGTCCTGGAACCTTAACATAATCAGCAAAACCGCCGCCACTGGCGTTAAAGCCTGCGGTTGTGGAGATGTTTTTGTAGACATCGCACATAGAAAAATTATCATTTAGACAGTAGGCGCAACGCATACAAGGGATGTGGTGCATCACTGCTACCCGTTGTCCAACTTGCCAACCTTTGACATTATTACCTAACGCTGCGATCGTACCGGCAGTTTCATGTCCAAAAATGCGTGGCGGTTCATACAGTGGATAACGAATTTTCTTAATATCTGACTGACACAACCCCACAACCCGCACCTGTACCAGCACTTCATCTGGTTCTAGGCTTGGAACTGGGATATCTTCGTAAGACAGTTGATTAACGCCTCTAAATACCTGTGCTTTCACGTTGGTTTTTCCCCGCTCAACGATACTAGATGTAACATTAGTGGTCAACGTTAAGCTATCAGATTTGTGATTTATGTGTCTTAGCTTGTTGTAGTTCTGTTTCTAAACTTTGTTCAAATATTTGGAATGCTTTGATATCTGCCGAATGGCACTAAGAAAAGGGAAAATCGTTGAGGCAGCAGGGGTGCAGAGGAGCAGGGGAGAAAGAAGAAATTTTAGGCAATTGCGTTCAGATATTTAGAAATTCCCCTCTGCACCCCTGCCCCTCTGCAATCCTTACGCTGCCTACCATTCAGCTTAACTTAGTGCCATTCGATATCTGCCGATGAGAGGCTGGAAAAACCGGAGAAACTATGGTTGCTATCCAAGCGACGCGACAATACCACTTCTTCTCAGATACAAGAGTGTGTTGCGGCTTCCGTAACGCTGTATTATTTTTGAATATTTTCTCAAGATTTTCTCCGAGACGCTAGCAATGACTATTCGCCATGCGACTGAAACTGACTTGCCTGCAATTGTGGCAATTTATAATGCTGCAATTCCTAGCCGCATAGCAACTGCTGATTTAGAGCCAATATCTGTGGAAAGTCGCCTTCTTTGGTTTAAGGGGCGATCGCCTTCACAACGCCCACTTTGGGTTATCGAAGTAGAGGGAGTAATTGCTGGATGGCTTAGTTTTCAATCCTTTTATGGGCGGCCCGCCTATAATACGACTGCCGAAATTAGTATTTATATAGCCCCTCACTTTCATCGGTGTGGTTTGGGACGACAACTATTAGCACAAGCAATTAGCGAAAGCCCTAGTTTGGGTTTAAATACCCTACTATGCTTCATTTTTGCCCACAATCAGCCCAGTTTAAAACTTTTTGAAACATTTGGTTTTCAACATTGGGGACATTTACCTAAAGTTGCCGAAATTGACAGCATTGAATGCGATTTAGTCATCATGGGACTCCGAATTATTGACATTTCTACAGATTAAAGCCGTGGGAATGCAAGGTTTCATTGAAGGGCAAAACTCGCAGTCGAATTTAATGTGCGCTCGACATCTTGGTTTAATTCAATTCCCATTTTAGATGCATCCTATAGATTAAAAATATGTGATTTATTTTACGCAAAAAAAGGGAGTAACAGCAATGAGTACTCCCTTCTTATTAAATCTTTAAACACTTCTTAACAACGCCGCAATTGCGTTAATAAGACAACAATCTCATCAATAGCTTGGCGCACAACAGTAGCAGGCTGCTCTGATTGATTCACAATAATACTAAAAACTAACGGCTCATATTTAGGCGCATTCATATATCCAGATAGAGAAACAACACCCGTTAACGTACCCGTTTTTGCTTGCACAATCCCCTCAGCAGATGTGTTTTCAAAACGGTTTTTCAAGGTTCCACTTTTACCCGCCATAGGTAAAGATGCGCGATACACATATCCTGCTGGTGTTCTTGCCATTCCTCGCAAAGTTTGTACAAAAGCTTCTGGTGTCACTAAGTCCCGACGTGATAAACCCGAACCATCTACTAAAATATAATTTGTTGGATCAACTCCCAATCGAGTTAAATTTGCTTTGACAACTTCTAAACCGACATCAGCGCTAGTCTTAGTTTTCACTCTAGGTTTTTCCCCAGCTAATGCTCTCAGTAGTGCCTCAGCATAAAGATTATTACTATTCTGAAGAGTTTCCATTAATAATTCAGATAAAGGTGGCGAGTCTACAAATGCTATTTCCTCTTGATGAAAACCACCAGTTACGACTAATGTTTGCCCCAAAGCAATTTTTTCTGTTGCCAAAGCAGCACGGAAGCGCCGTAAGAAGTAATAATTAGGGTCAACTACAGGCAAATCTATTAAAGACGGTTCAGAATTTGTTGTTAGTTGTCCTTGAATTCGTAATGCTATTCCTGATAATTCACGGGTAACGTTGACGTAGGTTGATTGATTTTGTGGAACTGTTACTGACTGATTAATTGTCCGCCACTGTTTTGCCTCACCAGGATCGATCCACACCACTTGTAAAGATTTACCTACAGCCTGCGGTACAAGTTTTAAACTAAAAATATTTTGATTTAGAATAAAGCTACTGACTGGTGCGCCATAGTCTGACTGCACATCTTCCCATTGCCAGGTGGGGTTAACAATATCACCTTGAATATAACTATCATCAGCTATCAATCGCTGGATTTGAGTAATACCCTTCTGTTTTAGCTGCTGTGCTAATGTTTGCAGTTGAGTATCACTTAAACTGGGATCTCCCCTACCAACAACACGTAAAACACCATTGCCATTTTGATAAATAGAGGTGCGAATCCGAAAATTAGCACCCAATTCTTGCAATGCAGCTGCTGTTGTCAGCAACTTGAGGTTAGATGCGGGAATAAAATATTTCTGAGCATCCCGACTATAAAGAGTTGACCCCGCTGACAGAGGTTGTACCAAAATTCCCCAGCGCACCCGACTAAATAAAGGACGATTGATTACAGCATCTATAGCTGTTCCCAATTGGGTAGAGCAAATTGATTTTGTGGTAGTTGTTGGTGCAACTGGGGTTTGTGCTTTAGCTGCTGGCTGGGTAACACCAATTTGAGTACCTAGAAACAGCAGCATCAAGCCAAGAGAAATTTTTCTAGTCATCACATAGTTAGTAAAACTACTTGATGATAATACCTTTGTGTGGCATCTTTTTAACGTCAGTTCGACCAGAGAAAATCTTATTCCTCTTCGTCTTCCTCTTCTTCTTCCCCGAACACTCCGTCTATAAGTTCTTGTGCCCGCTCGTCTGAAATCTTTAAGGCTTCCTGAAGCTCAGAGATATAATCTTGCTCACTTTCAGGTACTTCTTCGTCAATCCCCACCACTAAGATAGCTGCGATGTATGCAGCTTCCCGATAACCTCTATTGGGCAAGGATTCGATGGACTGGGCGATTAAATCTTCTGAATCTTCTTCTTCAATCAAGTTGACGACTTTTTCGGTCAATTCTTCAAAGTCTTCGTCAGAGTAATCTTCAAATAAGCCAACCTGACTGAGAAATTCACTTAAAGCATATTCTTCTGTTGAAGAAATACCTTCACCGTCAGCAGCGGCGGAAAACAGTCCAATAATTGCGATCGCAACTTCTGGTTCCAGAGCAACTGAACTAACACTACGTCCTTTGGGCAATTTGCGTTGAGACATAATTATCCTGTAAAAGTTACGTGATATTTCAGGAAGTAATACCTTGCGGTTTCTGATGCTTCCTAAAATTTAGGATTCCCAAAAGAATGCAGAAAAATACATTGATATGAATATTTGTTCATGAAAAATACGCAGAGAGATATCCCTCTGCGTATAAAAACAGTTTAATTCTCAAAAAGTGTTACAGCTTTGTCCCACACTCAGCACAGAAGTTGTGGGTAGGAGCATTTTTGGCGTTGCAGTTGCTACAATACACTGGCTCTGCTGCTGCTTTCGGCACTTGCTTCTGTAAGCCAACCATTTGAGCGTTGCTCTTGCCAGGGACTACCATTGGATAGCAGTTTTCGTCTCTGGTGACGTGGACATTTAAGATAACTGGCCCTTTGTGTGCCAGCATTTCGGCGATCGCATCTTTTAATTCACTGCGATCGCTAATTATCATACCCTTAATGCCGTAAGCTTTTGCCAATAACTCTACGTCTGGCATCCCTACTTCCATATTTGAGCATGAATAACGCTCACCATAGAAGGCTTGTTGCCACTGGCGCACCATCCCTTGCCAGCCGTTATTGATAATTATTGTCTTGACATTTATTCCATACTGTGCAAGGGTTCCTAATTCCTGCAAACACATTTGGAAACTGGCATCGCCACTGATACAAATCACTTCTTCATCAGGAAACGCTACTTTAGCACCCATTGCCGCAGGTAAGCCAAAACCCATTGTCCCCAGACCAGCGCTAGAAATCCAGCGCCTTGGGCCGTTCTTGAGGAATTGGGCTGCCCACATTTGATGTTGTCCGACATCTGTGGTGTAGAAAGCGTGGGGTGCTTGGCTACTGACTTCTACAATTACTTCTTGGGGCGAAATGCTGTCGGGATGGTGCGGCACTATTAGAGGATATTCTTCGCGCCAACGATTTACTAAATTTAACCACTCTTGGTTTTGATTAGGTGTGGCTTTAACGCCTGTTTCTTTGCAGCGACGCAACAAGTCTACTAATACGTTCCGCACATCGCCGACGATGGGCACTTCAGGAACGCGGTTTTTGCCGACTTCTGCCGGATCGATGTCTATATGAATTACTTTAGCGCGGGAGGCGAATTCGTCTAACTTGCCTGTAACGCGATCGTCAAATCTCGCGCCGACGCAAATTAACAAGTCACAATCACTAACGGCGAAGTTAGCGTAAGCAGTGCCGTGCATCCCCAACATTCCCAAAGCTAAGGGATGATGTTCGTCAAATGCACCGATCCCCATTAAGGTTGTAGTGACAGGGATGTTGAATAATTCCGCAAGTTCTTTGACTTCTTCATGGGCACCAGATGCGATCGCGCCACCACCGACATACAATAGCGGACGGCGACTTTCAGCAATCAACTGAATCGCGGCATTAATTTGCCGGGGATTTCCCTTCACCGTGGGACGATAACCGCGTAATTTGACTGAACCTGGTTTTACAGGTACATAGTCAAATTCTTCTAAAGCTACATCCTTGGGGACATCAATCAAAACTGGCCCCGGTCGCCCAGTACTAGCGATGTGGAACGCTTCGGCGACAATTCGCGCCATATCTTTGGGGTCACGCACTACATAGGAGTGCTTGACGATGGGTAGTGTAATCCCGTAAATATCGGTTTCCTGAAAGGCATCTGTCCCAATGGACGGACGCGCTACCTGCCCTGTAACCACAATCATCGGGATTGAATCCATGTAGGCGGTGGCGATTCCTGTCACCAAGTTAGTTGCTCCTGGGCCAGAAGTACCAAAGCATACTCCTACCTTCCCAGTAGCACGGGCGTAACCGTCTGCGGCGTGGGCTGCGCCTTGTTCGTGTCTCACGAGAATGTGCTTCATAGCACCAGTTGCTTCCACCTTATACAGGTCGTCGTAAATTGGGAGAATTGCCCCACCAGGATAACCAAAAATGTAATCAACGCCGTGGCGATGAAGGCTGTCAAGCAGGGCAAAACCGCCAGATGCACGTTTGGGCAGGACTGGCGGGTTATAAGGACGACACTGTTTGTGATTCTCAGTTTGTGGGAGACTAATTTGGGAGAGTGATTCTCCTGCGGAGACACTTTGTGAACGCACGGTCAAACCTCAGACTATAGCTAAAGTTAATGCTGAATTTCTGTAGTTAAGATTTCATTTTAATTGAAAACTTCAATCAAAATCTGATTAATTTTTATATTAAATATAAATCTAGATTATTAGCCTACATTAGTTAAAGTACGTCTTGCAAGACATTGCGGGTATTTCTCCAAGTCCAAACACCGACAACTGCAACCACGAGACTCATTGCGATCAGGACAATTCGCAAGCCAAACTCTTGATTTAACCAGCCTGTAATCGCCAGTGGTGCAGAAAGGGCGATGTTAACGGCATGATTTTGAAAGCCAAAGACCTTACCATGCATAATTGGTGGAGTCTGCTGTTGAATTAGAGTTTGCATTGGTACACCAATTAGGGAACCACTCACACCCAATAAAATACATAATCCGATTGCTACTCCTTGACTATTGGTAAAGGGAACCAAAGCTAAAATCATCGCCATACCTAAAAAGCCGATCAAAGGTAAAGGTTTGTGATGTGTTTTATCGCCCAAATGACCCAAAATGCCCGCACCAATGACTATACCGATTCCAACTGCGGCAATAAAGCGTCCAGATTGTTTGCCCTGTAAACCAAACTTTTCTGCTAAGGGAAGCGCAAGTACCATTAAAGCTGCAAAGACACAGTATAAAACTGTAGTTTGCAGCATCGCATTTAATACCAAACGGTTTTTCTTCAGGTAGCGTAAGCCTTCTTTAAAGTCAGCCCAAAGATCGATGCGATCGCCTTGAGCTTCACTCGCTGATTTTTTTTCCCGAAAGTGAATCGGTAGCATAATTACAGCCGATAACAGGTATAACAACGCCACTACTAACTCTGGACCATACTCTTTAGCTATACCAGTTTCAGCCAAACTCAGCAGCGGATCTCCTAACAAAAAACCGACTATTAAAGCACCCATCATTGTGCTAGTAAACAGCGCATTGGCTGCGATTAAACCCTCTCGCCGCACCAGTAAAGGAATTGCAGCTTGTTCGGCTGGGGCAAAAAATTGGGTAATGGTGGAAACCCCAAAGGTAATGAGAAAAAGTATATGGAAATTCCTTGGTAAAAAGGCAAGTCCGATGACTAATAATCCGCGTAAGATATCAGAGCCTACCATAATTAGCTTTTTTGGTATGCGATCGACAAATACACCTCCTGCCGAACCAAATAAAACTGCTGGGATGGTAAACGCTACCATCAAAATGGGGTACATCGATTCTTTCGCTACTCCCAAAGGAGGAAGGTAGATACTGTTTTTGTCTACTACCAGATCGACCAACATTAAAAAAAAGACTTTATCTGCTAACTGGGAGACTATTTGCCCAATCCACAGAAGCATAAAACCACGGTTTTTTAGCAGTGCGCCAAACCCGTTATTAACAGCAGCCGGTTCAGTTGGAAACATTCGATACTTTATTTGGGTAGATGGGGCATTGGGCATTGGGCATTGGGCATTGGGCATTGGGCATTGGGCATTGGGTATGGGACATTGGGCATAGTTTTTCTTGACTGTCCCCTGTACGCTATCACCTGTAACCTTTTCCCTTCACCACTCCTAACTCCTAACTCATAATTCTATTGTCCGGACTAATTTGCTTCATAGCGCTTTAACAGCATAAGCAAAAACTCAGCTGCTGTCAGATAACCTTTGGGTGGATAAATTTCAATTAATGAATCTACCCACCAGCCTTGTACAGTTTGGAGGGTAGATGCAGAGCGGCTTTTTGTCAGACATTTCCACATAGATAAATGATCGACTGCTGGTTGAGCATAAAAGTTATTCTGCCCACTACCCAGCAAACTAGAACTCCAATGAGTAAAATAATCATGACTCATGCGATGAATCGGAAAATTACCCTGTAGTGGTACTCCCCATCCATCTATAGCAATAAATGCTTTGACAGAACCACCCAAGAGTTGCCACAAATGTGCTGCCCCGATCGCTCCAACTACGCCAGCACTAAAGCTAATAAATATAATTGGCGATTGTAGAGAGTTGATCGAGCGATACCTGCGGTGAGCTACGCTAACGCGCAAGAACTGCAAAATGTGCAAAGCTGATAAAACTAAAACATCTTTACCGGGATAAATCAGTATATTTGCGGAGTTGTAGGCGATCGCGCCATCAGCAACCATATCTAATAATCCGACTTTAAAGCTTTCTGTTAATTCTGGCTGATGAATTCCAGGGCAAATAATTATACTCATCTTTAACATCAAACTTTGGGATATAAAAACTGGCAGCGAGATTTGTATCCTTCAACAAACCTTAAATCATATTACCTCGCTTAATTTCAGTGGTAATGGAGAAGTTTTAATGAGTAGTTATAGGGATGGCACGATCGCAGTATGGCAGCAAAAGAGGGTTTAGCCTGAGAGTAGAGTAGTGCGATCGCATTTCCGCTATATGGTTTGTGAAGAGCGATCGCATGGATAAGTTATCATGTGTCGAGTATTAATATTTTTATGAATACAAAAGAATGGAGTCGATATAATGCAAAGTTCAATATCTACTCACTTGACTATTGAAGTTGAACAAGAAGAAGACGGTCGTTGGATTGCAGAAATCTCAGAAATACCGGGTGTTTTAGTGTATGCTTCGACTCAACAACAAGCAATATCCAATGTGCAAGCTTTAGCTTTGCGAGTGATTGCTGACAAACTGGAACATGGAGAAATTCGCTTAGGGTTAACCACTCTCACCTTTGTTGCAGCATAAAGGATAGTAATATGAGTCAGTGGTCATCAACAAAAGCCAGAAAAGTGTTAGCTGCACTAGAGAAAATTGGATGGTGCGTTAAACGACAAACAGGATCGCATAAAATTTTAGAGCGAGAAGGTTGGGATGATTACGTATTTGCATTTCGGGATAGTGATGAAATTGGCTCGAAAATGCTTGCTCGTATCGCTAAAAAAACAGGATTAAAACCAGATGATTTATGAAAAAGAGTAATAACTATACTCGCAAAAATCAGTTTTAGGATAAAGCAGGATCATTATCCGTTCGCAAAAAACTGTACCAAATTAATTTCACTGAAAACGCAGCTTTTCGGCAGCTTAACCGCTTTCGCTATTCTAGCGATATGGCAGAAGATAATGTATTGATTCAATTTTGCATACTCAATACCCCACGTAAGTTTTGTATGTGAGGACTTACGCAAAATACCTCTCAAACTCTTATTTCTCCTTGTCCTCTGTGTCTCTGTGGTATGCCTCCGGCACGCTACGCGAAAGATTTTCCGCTATCTGTGTGTAAGTCTTGTATGTCTTTTGATGTATTATCTTGATTTTCCCACCTATCCTATCCCCCTGGATGGGATAATAAGTTACAAGTAGGGAAAATGTGCAAACTATTCCCTAACTTTATATTTCTCTGCACTCTGGTTATATTGAGGAACTAATTGTGGTTGCCACGCCGGAAAAAGTACAACACACCCACGAGCATCTATCAGGTAAAGACCGTGTAGCCGTACTGCTTATGGGCTACGGCGAAGTCGAAAGCTACGAAGATTTCGCCAACTATAACGAACAGGCTTTAAATCTACTGACAGCAAAATTCGCACCAGTACCAACCTGGATTTATCCGCCACTGGCAAAGCTTTTGGCGCTATTTGACCGCCACGAGTGGGGACACACACACCACGATTTTATCTCCCCACACAATGCCATCTTTGAACAGCAACGGGCTGGGATTGAGAAGCATTTACAAGAAAAATGGGGTGAGAATGTTCAAGTTTTCAAAGCTTTTAACTTTTGCGCCCCTTTCTTACCCAATCAAGTTTTAGCAGAAATTAAAAACCAAGGCTTTGAGAAGCTGCTAATCTATCCGTTGCTGGTTGTTGATTCTATCTTTACCAGTGGGATTGCGATCGAGCAAGTTAACAATGCCCTCGTTGAGTTAACTGATGGTGAGGAACACTGGATTAAAGCACAGCGTTACATTCCTTCTTTCTTCAACGAACCAGCTTACATCGATTTGATGGCTCATCTAGTTGAGGAAAAAATTGCTGAGTTAGGCGCAGCTTATCTACCTTCTCAAATCGGTATTGTGTTAATGAATCATGGCTGTCCCCATAAAGCTAAAGGCTTTACTTCTGGGATTGCCGAAAGTGAAGCAATGTACGATTTGGTTCGAGATAAGTTGATAAATCGTTATCCGTTAATCTCGGTAGGTTGGCTCAATCATGACACCCCCTTAATTGATTGGACACAGCCAAATGCAGAGCAAGCGGCAAATAACCTGATTCAACTAGGTGCAAAAGTGGTGATATTTATGCCAATTGGCTTTGCCACAGAAAACCACGAAACTTTATTGGATGTACACCATATCATCCATGCTTTAGAGAAACAGCATCCTGGTACGAACTACGTGCAAATGGCTTGCGTTAACGATCGCCCAGAATTTTTAGCGATGGTGGCGCAATGGGCTGATACTCATATTGCAGAGTTGTTGTCAGAGCAAGCTTTGGCAGTTAATCCCCAACTCGCTGGCGATCGCCATCACCATCACCACCATCATTAAGTTTAGTAAGGTGGGCAAAGCTTTGCCCACCCTACTAACTAATTCACACTCCGCAGCTTGCGAGTGTTATCAACTAAACTCTGAGCAAATTGATCGAATCTTTGGGAGAGTTTCTCATCTACTAGCTTGCCTTCAGGACTGAATGCACCCCAAGCTTGTCCGATGGCAATCTGCTCTGGAATCACCCAACCATGAACCCATCGGACAATTAACCGTAGTTCATTTAAAGCGTTACTATTGGACTGACCGCCCAATACGCTGATTAGTCCTGTAACTTTATCAGACAGTTGCTCAAAGCTCATCAAATCTAGAGCATTTTTCAGGACACCACTAACCCCACCGTGATACTCAGGTGTTGCTAAAATTAATCCATCGGCGTGACTGACTGTATCTTGCAACCGCTTAACGTCTGGGTACTCTGGATACTCCTTTGCGCCAGTGCAAAACGGTAACTGCAACTGTCTTAAATCAAGAATTTCTACCTCTGCACCAATGGCTTCTACCCTTTGCACTGCTACTTGTAAAGCAAGCTGCGTATAGGAGTTTGGTCTTAAACTACCACCAATGCCAATAATTCTTACCATAATTAACCTACAAACTATTAACTAGCCACTATCATCAGATTTCTTAAAAGGCGGAATCGTTATGACTATGTTTATCTTAGCGATTTGTATCGGAATGTGTCAAATTGATATCAAGGGGACTGGGGACTGAGGACTGGGTAATGAGCAAATGAGCAAAGGAAAGAACTATCCATTTGTCCTCTAACCTTGTGTTTCTATTTTCAAATCCCCAATCCCCAGTCCCCAGTCCCTTATCCATTTGTCCTCTAACCTTGTGTTTCTATTTTCAAATCCCCAATCCCCAGTCCCCAGTCCCTTATCTGGAAGTTAGACTAGATAAGAAAAGTGTAATTTCCAGTTATTACAATTTTTGGTAGAAGAATAGGCATAAAACCATAGCTCAATTTGTGCCAGCAGACAAAGGGTAATTATTATGACAAATTTGGGAAAAAAAGCATTGGTAAAAAGGCAGTCATCAAAGCGCGTTGCTTGGGTTGGTGCAATCGCAGCTAGCTTGATTATGTTACCAGGAATTTTCGGGAGTACCCCCGTCTTGGCACAAAAAGCAGATAGTACCTCTACCCCTAGTACCTCTCTAAACTATGGTGATTTGCTCAAGAAAGCGAAGGCGGGAGAAGTTCAAAAAGTAGAGCTTGACGAAACCGAACAGGTAGCTAGGGTTTATCTCAAAGGGCAAAAGGAGAATACGCCACCGCAACAGGTGAGACTTCTGGCACAAAACACAGAGTTAATTAACATACTCAAAGATAAGAATGTTGAGTTTGGCGAGGTTTCCTCTGCTAACAGTCGAGCTGCTGTTGGGCTGTTGATTAATCTCATGTGGATTTTGCCACTAGTGGCTTTAATGCTATTGTTCCTCCGACGCTCTACTAATGCTTCTAGCCAAGCGATGAATTTCGGCAAATCCAAAGCTCGCTTTCAAATGGAGGCGAAAACCGGAGTGAAATTTGAAGATGTAGCCGGGGTTGAAGAAGCGAAAGAAGACCTTGAAGAAGTTGTTACTTTCTTGAAACAGCCAGAAAGATTTACGGCTGTAGGCGCACGGATTCCCAAAGGAGTACTGTTAATTGGCCCTCCTGGTACTGGTAAAACTTTACTAGCAAAAGCGATCGCAGGTGAAGCAGGTGTCCCATTCTTCAGTATTTCCGGTTCGGAATTTGTGGAAATGTTCGTTGGTGTGGGTGCATCTCGCGTCCGTGACCTCTTCAAGAAAGCCAAAGATAATGCTCCATGTCTAATATTTATCGATGAAATTGACGCAGTAGGTAGACAACGGGGCGCTGGTATCGGTGGCGGTAACGACGAGCGCGAACAAACTCTCAACCAGCTGCTCACCGAAATGGACGGTTTTGAAGGTAACACAGGTATCATTATTATTGCCGCTACTAACCGCCCAGATGTACTAGATGCAGCGCTACTCAGACCAGGACGCTTTGACAGACAAGTGATGGTAGATGCACCGGATCTCAAAGGGCGACTGGAAATTTTGAAAGTTCATGCGCGGAATAAGAAAATTGACCCTAGCGTATCATTAGAAGCGATCGCTCGTCGCACTCCTGGTTTTACCGGCGCAGACTTAGCCAACTTACTCAATGAAGCTGCCATTCTGACTGCGAGGAGACGGAAAGAAGCTGTCACCCTTTTAGAAATTGATGCGGCTGTGGATAGAGTCGTTGCAGGTATGGAAGGTACTGCATTGGTAGACAGCAAGAGCAAGCGCTTGATTGCCTATCATGAAGTTGGACATGCTTTAGTGGGCACATTACTCAAAGACCATGACCCTGTGCAGAAAGTTACACTCATTCCACGCGGACAAGCATTGGGATTAACGTGGTTTACTCCTAACGAAGAACAAGGGTTGATTTCCCGTTCCCAACTCAAATCCAGAATTACTGCTACCCTGGGTGGTCGTGCCGCCGAGGAAATTGTTTTTGGTAAGCCAGAAGTTACCACAGGTGCAAGTAACGACTTACAACAGGTGACAGGGATGGCGCGGCAGATGGTGACACGCTTTGGCATGTCAGAATTAGGCCCATTGTCCCTAGAAAATCAGAGTGGAGAGGTATTTTTAGGACGCGACTGGATGAATAAATCAGACTATTCTGAAGAAATTGCCGCCAAAATTGACTCACAGGTACGCGGAATTGTCAACAATTCCTACATCAGAGCAAAAGAACTGTTGGAAGAAAACCGCATAGTTTTGGAGCGTTTAGTAGATTTGTTAATAGAAGAGGAAACAATTGAAGGCGATTCATTCCGCCAAATTGTTGTTGATAACGCCCAAGTAGCTGATACAAAATTAGCTGTACCTCATTAGACATTTGATGAAAAATAATGTAGAGACGCAGCACTGCTACGTCTCTACAAGGGCTAATAATTCCTCTTTAAACCGCAGAGGCACAGAGAAAAGCAAAGATTTTAGAGATTACCTTCAAAGGGCTAGTCCTAAGCTGATGTGCATCTAAATTGTATAGTACGAAAACGTAAAATTATTGTAGTGCGGGCAACATGAGCGCATCGCATATACAAATTAAATACGCAACAGCTTAAAATAAGTCGGAATCTTCGTTTGACACTCCCAGCGATAAATCGACGGGGCTTTAAACCCAATTTTTCGGTAAAAAGTCAGAAGGCTACCTCAGCATTTCTACAAACTGGTACATAAAGTCTTGCCAACTGTCAAGCTTAAGTATTGTATTATATATACCCAAGCAATGTACTACAAGTGGAAATAGACATCATGAAACATAGATTTTGGGCAAGCTATCTGCTTGCGGCTTTAGCATTTCTCCCCTTTGAGCCTGTGATTACTAATCAGGTTTTGGCAACAGAGTCGGTTTATGAACTCGCACAAGCAAAATCTGCTTATACACAATATATGCAGCTTGGTTATAACGAAACTAGACGGAGAAACTATCGAAAAGCTTTATTGAATTTTCAGCAAGCAGAGCGGCTACGTCCTGGAGATAGGTATGCTACTGCTGCAATTAGAAATGTTACAAGTTACATTCAACGTGGTAAAAATCGTATTGCCTTCGTTCCCGGTAGACCTGGTAGGGTAAGGTCAGCAGGAACACGAGGAAGTTGCTTTCAAACTGGACAAAATATCATTCCCCTGACACCAACAGATAAGGAAGCTCAACGAACCACAGCAGAGCGTCCCACATTATTTTTCTATATTCCTCAAACTTCTACAACAGTGCAAGCATTAGAATTTGTTGTGCGGGATGATGATAGCTCCGACCCATTGTATAAGGGAACTTTCAAACCTGTTGGCCAAAATGGTATTGTTAGTGTAAATATACCTGCGAATCAGCCATCCTTACAAATCGGTAAAGAGTATAATTGGACTTTTTCAATGATTTGTGATACCGGCAACCGCGATAAAGACTCTTATGTAGAAGGTACAATAGTGCGATCGCAAGATGAAAACCTATCTGTTGAGCTAAACCAACCAAATACAGACTTGGATCGTGCAGTTCTATTTGCAACGGCTGGATTTTGGGAAGATGCTTTAAGAACTTTAGCTAATTTACGCCGCCAACGTCCTAACGATCCCGAAGTTCAGAAATATTGGGAAGATTTGTTGAATTCAGTAGAAATTAAAGAAGTTGTAAACAAGCCTTTATTGCCCTGTTGTACTATTCAGAAATAAATTAAAAATTATTTAATAACCAGGTTTTGATAGAGAAGGCAGGGTTTTTTAAGCTTCATAGGATTTACGTAAAATTACATGCACTCAGAGGCAATTTATAAATTGCCTCTACTCGATCGACTTGTTATACTGCTGATAATATTGTGCCGCTTGCGATATATTAAACTGTAGTAGCTTTTCCTCTCCCAACTTGTATCGCAAACTCGGCTTAAAAGGCGAAACATTCAAACTGCGAATAATTTCTGTCGCCACAGCCTTTGCTAGTAGCGGTGGTACAGAGTTACCAACTTGACGAAATCCGTGCCATTTGGTTACATGAAATCTAAACCAATCGGGGTAAGAATGTAATCTCGCCGCTTCCCTAACTGTGATACAACGAGGCGTAAATGGATGAATTGGTCTAGGAGATGTGAAAGAACCCCTATACCTATCTGTCCCGGCTCTTAAAGTATTGCAGACACCAGCAGGATGCAGCTTATAAAAACGACTAGTTTTTTCTCTCTCGCCTTGTTGAGTCTCCTGAAAACGTTTAATGGTTTCCACAGAATGTTTTGTTCTTAAACTGGAAGAAAGTATTCGTAGATCGTATTCACGTTTATAAGAATAATCATCGTTTAAGCATTTCAGACCACGAAGTACACGAGCATAGTTACTAGGCTTTTCATATTCTCCTAGAACCCAGTCTCTTGTTATTAACTCAGGATACTTTTCTATTTCAGGTAAATCTTTAATTGCATCCCATACTGTAGGACTCAATGGGATACTAGATATTTTTTTAGAAGTTAAATTATTGGGTAATGCTTGTTTAGTAATCGGTTGAGGATATTTCGGTAACTCTACATCTTCCCTTGCACCTATGAGGAATAATCTCTCACGTGACTGTGGTACTCCATAATTTGCAGCGTTGAGAATTTGGTAGTTTTGTTGTACTTTATATCCGTAAATTTCAAACTCCTTAATTAAAGATTGGAGGATTTGTTTATGTTCGCCAACTGTGATTCCCCGGACATTTTCCATCACAAAAAATTTCGGTTTTAGCTCCAAAACCAGCCGATGAAAGTGAAAGACCAAAGAGTTTCGTGGATCGTCAATAACCCGTTTACCAATTAGAGAAAATCCTTGACATGGTGAGCCACAAATGACCACATCAATTTCACGATCGCCAATTTTAGACCGACTCCTAATTTCTTCTCCGGTTGTATCCACAACGCTTTTACATAATATTGAGCAATATGGGAAGTTAAATTCATGTGTTGCACAGTGGATGGGGTCAATTTCCACAGACGCTAACACGTCAAAACCAGCTTGTTCAAAGCCAAGAGTCATACCGCCTGCGCCAGCGAACAAATCAACTGCGATCGCTCTTTTTTTTCTCATCTCATAAGCCATGACACCTCTAAAGGGATTGGGGATTGGGGATTGGGTATCGCGTATTAAATATACAAAATTTTCCCAGTCCCTAGTCCCTAGTCCCCAGTCCCCAGTCCCGGTAGCATTTGCAAAATTTCTTGAGCAGCGCGATCGCACACGCCAACTTCTCCCAAACTCCGCCGCATTTCTTCATAATCAGCTAAAGTTTGCTGTCTGCGACTGGGATTGAGTAGCAGTTCCATTGCGGCTTGGATAATATTCTCTGCTGTAGCTTGTTCTTGTAAAAATTCTGGCACAATTGGCTTCATCACTACTAAATTAGGTGGCGATGCAAAGGCTATAGAACCTTTGAGTATTTTACGAGCTATCCAAGCAGTCAGGGGACTTAGGCGATAAACTACAACTTGCGGCACATTTAACAGGGCCAGTTCTAGGTTGACGGTACCAGATTTACTAATGGCTAAATCAGCCGCAGCAAAAACTTCCTTTTGTTGACCTAATAAAACTGTCGCCCGCAAACCGTAACGCTCAATAGCCTCTTCAATTGGCTGTCTATAGACTTCCAAAGATAAGGGAATCCAGAAATGAACTTCTGGTAATTTAGCTTGAAGAGTTTGGGCAGCTTCAAAAATAATTGGTAAAAGATATTTTAGTTCTTGGTGGCGAGAAGCGGGGAGAAGTGCGATCGCAATTTCTTCTGGCGCAATCCCTAGTGTTGCACGCGCTGCTTGGCGACTGGGAGCGTCTTGCATTCTGTCAATCAAAGGATGCCCTACCCAAGTAACTTTTGCCCCTTTCTCACGAAAGTAAAGGGCTTCTTGTGGGAAAATTGCCAACAGCTTATCTGTAAAGCCAACAATCCGGTTAGTTCTACGCAAACTTAATGACCAAGCCCACTCTTGAGGAGCAATGTAATACACCACAGGCACATCTGGCAGATGCCGTTTCATATAAGTCCCAATTTCCAGATTGGGAGTCATATAATCGATCAACACCACCAAGTCAGGTGGATTTTGCTTTAGGGAAGCGATCGCCCGTCGTTGCACCTGGAGAGTAGGTAAAATATAAGGCAGCCCTTCTTGAATACCCACTGAGCCAATACTACTGGTATTGCCCAGCAGAATTGCCCCAACCTCCACCATTTTTTCGCCACCCAGCGCCACAATCTCTAATTCCAACCCAATCGCCACAGCTTGACGCTTCAGCGCTGTAATTAGCAGCGACCCTTGTAAATCGCCAGATACTTCGCCAGTGCTGATAAAAATCCGCATTTGATAATTGGTAATTAGTAAAAACTTAGAAGTGAGGAGTTAGGAATGAATAGTTAGGAGTGAGGAGTTAAAAATTTAATTCATAACTCCTAACTCATAATTCATAATTCATAACTCCTAACTCCTTAATTCACGATTCATCACTCACGCCTTTTTTCCCCTTACCAGGAATCAAGCCACGCCTCCCTGGCATCTGAGAAAGTAGCAAGAAACGGCGCAGATGCTGCAATTGTTCGCTATCCCCTAACAGTTCCAGTTGTTCCAAGGCATCCTTAAAGGACAAATCAGAACGGTAGAGAATGCGGAAGGCTTTTTTCAGCACAAGCAAATCTGCTGAATCCATACCAGACCGTTTAAGTCCAACAAGGTTGAGGGTTCGCACTCGCGCTGGATTTCCCTCCACTAGCATATATGGGGCCACATCCCGGTCAATCCGTGCCATACCTCCCACCATTGCCTGTCTACCAATATGCACAAATTGGTGGACACCTAAAACCCCACTTAGCCTAGCGCGTGACTCTATATGCACATGACCTGCCAATGCTACAGAATTGGCAATCACTACCTGGTCTTCAATTACGCAATTATGAGCTACATGGACATAAGCCATCAGCAAGTTACCATCGCCAATTACCGTTGCTTCACCAGCACCGGTAGCGCGGTTAATGGTAACGTACTCACGAATTAAGTTGTTATCACCAATTTTGACCCAAGTTGGTTCTCCCACAAACTTGAGATCCTGGGGTTCCATACCGATGGCTGCACCTGTAAAAATCTGATTTTGCGCCCCAATTTCACAAGGCCCCTCTAACACAGCGTGAGCGCCGATTATTGTTTCAGGGCCCACTTTTACATGCGCTCCAATCACAGCATAAGCACCGACTTGCACTGTATGGTGGAGTTCCGATTTCGGATGAATTACAGCAGTTGGATGAATTAGCGTTTTCAAGGGTGAATCTCCAGAACTGTCTTAATTAAGTCAGCGCCAGGTAAGGGTTCTGAGGCAGCATATTACTCTGGTTGAGAGAGTTGCACTGCCTTCCCATCAAGGCGACTGGTAGAGCGTGAAGTATTTCAGTAAACGAAAGTGTCGGACAAAGCAAGTTAAGTGTGTTCGAGTAGCATCTCGTAGAGAGGGTGTAGAAAATCAAGAAATTAATCAGATGCTGTTGTGGATTTTTTTTAACTGTTATCCTTTTTTAGGATTCAGTAAGGGCATTTCACGGCTATGCCCACACCACGAAAGCAAACTTTTAGTTGACTAGAGAAAACATTAATTCCCCTTCACAAGCAAGTTGACCGTCAACTTCAGCACGACCTTGCATCTTACCGAAACGACGTTGTTTTACCCATAACAGTTCCACCGTCATTACTAGTTGATCCCCCGGTACAACTTGGCGGCGAAAGCGAACTTTATCGATACCAGCAAAGACAAATAGCCCGCCTTCTACCGAAGACATTTGAGTGAGAACAATGCCTCCAACTTGTGCCATTGCTTCCACAATTAGTACCCCTGGCATCAGTGGACGACCTGGGAAATGTCCTTGAAACTGGGGTTCATTAATAGTGACATTTTTAACGCCAACTGCTTTTTTCCCTGGAACGTAGTCAATTATTTTGTCTACAAGTAAAAATGGGTAGCGGTGGGGTAGCAATTCCTGAATTTCTTCAGAGGTGAAAGTTGTTTTAATGTCAGAAACGATCTTAGTCTCATTTATAGTTTGTAGTTCAGTAGATGTAGTCGGATCGATTGTATTCACTTCAGTCAGTATTGACATTGGCCCTGTGGTTAATTTTTCCTCTGAAAGTTGAGCAGGTAAGCGTATATCGAAAGCCCTAATAATCCTAGATTTTAAGCTTTAGAGTAAATCCAAAATCTAAAATCCAAAATCTAAAATTTTCTGAGCCAGTTGAAGGTGTAAATTGTGACTGGCTTTATACGCTAAGAAATGAGCAATAGGAAAAGTTCCTAGTAAGCTTAAATCTCCTA
Organism: Nostoc sp. 'Peltigera membranacea cyanobiont' 232; assembly: GCF_002245985.1. Taxonomy (NCBI): domain Bacteria; kingdom Bacillati; phylum Cyanobacteriota; class Cyanophyceae; order Nostocales; family Nostocaceae; genus Nostoc; species Nostoc sp. 'Peltigera membranacea cyanobiont' 232. Next base: position 21,995 of record NZ_NOLK01000002.1, on the reverse strand, counting down.
CTAAATCCAAGATTTTATGACGGACTGGCTCATTTGCAAATCTCAATGGTGGATTTAGCCAGCCATCTGTCCCGCAAACGAGTGCATTATCCAAACTACCACCTTTAATTAACCCTGTTTTTTGTAAGTGTTCAATTTGATGCAGTAACCCAAAAGTACGGGCAGGAGCAATTTCCGCAGCAAAGCTAGCAGAAGCTTTTTCTGGTTCACTGGTTAGTGACCAACTATACCATTGATTACCAATGGCAGGTAGGTCAAAATCAATACCGTAACTAAAGCGAGTTTCTGGTGCTGGGAGGGCGCATACAAAGGCATCTCCTTGATAGACCCATAAGGGTTCTGTAACAGCCAAGGGAACTTGGTTTTTACCAGGTTGTGATACTAAGCCTACTTGGGCAATGTTGGCTGTCCACACACTTGCGGAACCATCTAGAAGCGGGATTTCTGACCCGTCAATTTCAATTCGGGCGTTATCCACACCCATACCCGAAAGCGCTGCCAACAAATGTTCTACCGTGCGAACATATATCTCACCCTTGCCTAACTGAGTTGAGAGAACAGTGTGATTAACTGCCGCAACTTGGGCTGGAATAATCGGCAAATCCGGTAAATCCACCCGCACAAAGTAGCGTCCACTTCCTGCCTCAGCTGGTAGTATCCGCACCTGAGTATTCACGCCGCTATGCAATCCCACCCCTATTTGGGTGATTTCACCTGCTAGAGTGTGCTGTTGCATAGCCGAAAAGTCAATATCAATATATTTCGTTTAGTATTGTTCATCGTCTGTTTTGGTAAAATCCCTGATATTCCCCTAAAAATGTCATTAATGCCTTTATCGGAACAGTATTGAGGTAAATGTAAAAATTAGCAAGCTAATCCAAAAAAGATAATTGTCATTTGTCCTTTGTGATTCACGAATGACCAATGACCAATGACAAGTTAAAACCTTTCCCCAATACCGAAATTAATCCGACTATCCCCATCATCGTTGATACCGTAGTCAATACGAATTGGCCCTAGTGGAGACTGAACGCGAACGCCAAGACCATAGCCGAAGCCACTACCATTTTTGTTTAACACCTCAGCCGCCCTAGTACTAGTTCCCAGGTCACTGCCAAGATCAAAAAATAGTGCGCCACTGACTACTGAAAAAACTGGAAACCTGTACTCAACTGATGCTTGCACGTAAGAGCGTCCACTACCCAATGCTCCTTCTTCATAACCCCGGACGGAATTGCTACCCCCAAGAGTAAAAGCTTCGTAGGGAGGCAAGTCGCCAAGGATGGTTCCTGCTTGCAAGTTAAAGGCTAAGGTTTGCGCTCCTTTGCTGAGGCTAATCAGCTTGATGGGTAAATATTGGCTGTAGCTACCCCGGAATCTGGTGAGGAAAATATTGCCTAGTCCTATGGGAACCGACTGGTCAACCCCAAAGCGGAGATAAGAACCACTAGTGGGTTGCAGGGGGTTATTACGGAGATCGCGCTGTGCCCCTAGTTGCAGCAGTAGTAAATCGTCTTGACCTCCGGGAGACAAGGTAAGTGGAATTTCGAGTGGTTGACCATTGGGAGTGGGATTTCCATTCTGGTCAACAGGAACTCCATCATTATTGAATACCGCTCCTGTTGTTTTGAGATTGCCGTCAGCATCACGGGCAGAAACTCTTTGATACTGTAAACCCGCTGAGGCAGTCCAGACGGAAGTTTTGTAAGGATTGGTAGACAGGGGACGGGTAAAGGTGACACCACCACCTACACGGAGAATGCGGGGGCGATCCTGAGAATCCGTATTAGTGGGATTATTTGGGTCAAATGTTCTAATATCTTCATCTTTGCCATCAAAAATCAACGAAATGGAACTGCGGCGAAAAATATTGGTTGTGTAGGAAGTCCGGTAAGGATCTCCTGCAATCCAGGGGTCTGTAAACCGCAGATCAAACAGCAGTTCCCGTTCTCCGACCTGTACTTCTGCCCCCAGTTTTTGGTTTCTGCCGTTTAGGTTTTGCTGTTGATAGCTAACTGTTCCAAAAAGTCCGCTAGCAGAACTAATCCCTGCCCCAGCCGCAATAGAACCGCTACTACGTTCAGCTACATTCACTACTACATCGACCTTACTGGGGTCACTACCAGGGTCGAGAGAGACATTCACATCTTCAAATAGTCCTAGCCCATACACGCGCTGTAGGTCTTTTTGCACCGTGTTGCGGTTGAATATTTGTCCTGGCTTCAACTCCAGTTCTCGCGTAATGATGTAATCTTGTGTCCGTCCCCGAATTGGCTGTCCCTTCTCGTCTGTCTCCTGACCATCTTTATTGCGGAACCGGACTCTAATGTTTTCTACTACACCTTCTGCTACTTGCAAGGTAACAACTCCGTTTTCAGAGACTTGTGGCGCTCCAATCACGTTGGCTAGCACGTAACCTTGGTCTTGATATCGCTTGTTTAGCTGCTTAATACCTTCTTGCAAGTCACGCAAGTTAAGGATTTTGCCATATTGCTCCCGAAATACTTCATCGACAGAATTAGCTGGTAATACGGAGGCAACACCAGTGCCAGGATTAGCTTGCACTTCTACCTTGCTCAGGATGGGGTTAGGCTGTACAACAAAGCTCACTCGCACTCCCAAGGGGGTATCTTCTGGGGATGCTTGGACGTTGGAGAAGAAGCCAGTTCCAAAGATGGCGTTAATATCTTCTTGCAGTTGGCTGCGAGTTGTCGTTCGTCCTGCTTGGGTACGAATTACTCTGTAAACTTGTTCTTCCAGTTCTGGTGATAGTTGCCCAGCCTGCGATTTAATTACCACTTCTGACACCAGTACGCGGGGGTCATTGGCTTCCGGGGCTGTGTTGGGTTGAGTATTTCCCGGAGTTGTTTGTGGATTAACATTCTGCGGACTGGGAGTTGTCTGTGGATTAACATTCTGCGGAATGGTAGTCCCGCCTGGGCGTGGGGTAGGTGTTCTTTGTTGGCTATCTGAAGGTGAAATGTTTGGGGCGGCAGATGGTTCTGGAGTTGTGGGTAATAAAGGCTCCGTTGTAGGTGGGTTAACATTCTCCGGGAATGGAGTGGTCTCAGGAGTTTGGGAAGGCGTTGGTTGTTGAATTTCTGGCGGTGGGATGTCTGGGGCGGGAGAGGGCTGTTGAGTAGGGCTAGGATTGATTTGAGGGGTTTGTTGTGCAGTTTTTGGCGTTGTGGAGGTTGGCACTATTACCCCTGGTTTCGCGATCGCTGCTGGATTAGCAGGGTAAACTGCGACAATGCGGGATTTTTGTTGCTCTATAACTACTTTGGGATTAGTTAGAGGCTCAAGACTCTTACTAGAGTCTTGTTGACTAGTGTTTTTTTCTGGCTGCTGATTTGTTTCTAGTGTCAAAACTTCTGTTGTCTGTTTTGAACTGTTGGCGGTTTCTGCTTTTGCACTCAACGATCCCCCCAAAGGGACTGTAATTGCTACTGCTGCCAGCAATACGGGAGATAAACGCATTTTACTTATGATTCCTCTTCACGACCACACACACACCATCACAAGGCAATAATGCCCTTATGCCAAAGGTAAAATTCAAAATATAATTTTTTTCTTTTGCTTTTTTACTTTACAAGGCAAAAGGCAAAAGGCAAAAGTAAAATATAATTCCTTCCGATCTTTTGGCTTTTACCTGTTTAAGTTGTAGCTTCTACTGCTTTTAGCACTCTTTGTAAAACCTCCTGGTAGGCATCCTCTACATTTCCTAAGTCTCGGCGAAAGCGGTCTTTGTCCATTACCCGGCGGTTTGAGTCTTCTTCTGCGGTATCCCACAAACGGCAGGTGTCGGGGCTAATTTCGTCTGCCAAGAGCAACTGCTGTTGTGAGTCCAAACCAAACTCTAGTTTGAAGTCTACTAGGGTAATACCGCATCGTTGCCAAAATTTATTGAGAAATTCATTGATTTCCAATGCTAGATGTGTAATGGCATCTACTTGTTCCGCAGTAGCTAGTTTTAGAAGGTAAAGGCGATCGCGTGTCAACAAAGGATCTCCTAACCGATCGTTTTTGTAATAAAATTCAACCAAAGGCTGTTTCAGAATTGTACCCACTGGCAACCCTGTTTGTTGAGACAAACTGCCAGCTGCAATATTTCTGATAACTACTTCTAAGGGCAAAATCTTTACTGCCCTCACCCGCATCTGATTCGGGCTAGGGCTGTCGATAAAGTGAGTCTTTATACCATAAGCTTCTAACTGTTTAAAAAGCTGGCTAGAAATGCTACAATTAATCTCACCTTTTCCTTGGATACTGCCACGTTTTTGGGCGTTAAACGCTGTGGCATCGTCCTTAAAATCAGCCAACAAGACTTCAGGCTCGTCCGTTGTATAGAGAATTTTTGCTTTGCCTTCGTATAACTTGGAATTAACAGACATGGTGACAGGTAAAGTTCTAGGGGATGGAGGATTTTTGTCGTTTCGAGCTTCACCATTTTATCTTTAGTTAGTGAACTATTAGCTATTGGTGATTTTTTGAGAGGATACAAGGACGATAGAAAAGTCGGCGCAGAGGGAGAACAGGGGGAAAGAGGTAATTTGAATTCTCCTTTCTGTGCTTTGCCCATTTGCTTCTTGTGCCCAATACCCAGTTTCCTAATTAGCTAATTGCTAAGTATTCACAGCTAAATATCTAACTTTTAACAGAGGACGATTAACTTTGCTATCCAGTATCTTAATCTAAGTACTTTAGACTTGATATTTGTAATTATTTTCACTAAAACTATTTTAATAAAATACACGTGTATATTTTAATTGTTATTAGGTCAGGGTTTAGACTGAAGTTAATTACAATTTTAACTTCATAATTTAAGATGAGATAAATAGCTGATACCTGGGAGGAAAATCAAATATTCTCTCCAGTAACTTTAGTAGAAACTTATTTGTGTAACCTTTACAACAAAAATATTTTAAGCTTTACCCCCTAGTGTCACAATCTGAATCAACTAATTCCTGCATCAGCAATTAGAAAAGGAGTTGGATGATTTGATTTCCCCCAGTCTTACGAAAGTAAAGATCGAGGTAGCTAGTGATTCAGCTTCAAACATTCAAATAAAAGGTGAATTTAATCAATGGAGAACAAAATAGTGAATAAAGATGATTTTCTCTACCCTCGTGGTCGCTACTACGGTCAGGTAAAGCCAGAAAATTTGGTTTTTAATGCGAATCTACAGGAATTTGCCCAACGCGTCAGCTACATTTGTAACTTAGAAACAGGTGGAAAACTGCCTCCAGGTGAAGCTTACAAACAAATAAGGGATCTATGGAAACAGTTGAAACACTCAAAAAAAGAGCTACGAATCGGTGAAGAGCCGTTTCAAGATGACCAGGGAGAGGCGGGAATTGGGTAAGGCGCAAGGGAGATGAGGGAGACAAGGGTGACAAGGGTGACAAGGGTGACAAGGGTGACAAGGGTGACAAGGGAGATGAGGGAGATGAGGGAGATGAGGGAGAATAACTCTTAACTCAGCACTCAGAACTCTTTTGCCCAATGCCCAATGACAAAAACTACTTAGTAAGCATTGTCCAAATACCATCCCAGGACTCTGGGGGCGGGTTTTGTAAATAATTACGCGCACGTTCTAAATGAATATCAACAGCTTGATCTTTGGGTTGGATACATTTGGCGGCTTCAAAACAAGCGATCGCTTGTGAAAAATTGCGCGATAAATAGGCAGCGCGTCCAGTATCATAGTGATACAAAAACTCTTGAGTGTTAGCCTCTAAAGGAGTATTGCGATCGCCAATTAACTGGTAGATATTAACTGCCTGGTGTTTTCCTTTGACTCGAATTTTGTCTAACTGGCGTACCCAAATGCGATCGCTGCAAAGCTGATAAGTAAATTCGCTTAAGATAATATCACAACCATATTCCTTAGTTACCGCCTCTAAGCGCGAACTTAAATTTACGCCGTCTCCAATGACGGTGTAATCCATCCGTTTGCGGGAACCAATATTACCCGAAACGACTTCCCCAGAACTAATCCCAATGCCAATATGAATTTGTGGCTGCGCCTGGATAATTCGTCGCTGGTTAAATTCCTCTAGGCGTTTTCGCATATCTAACGCTGACTGTACGGCTCTCCAAGCATGATTTTCTGTCAGTGGTAGCGGCGCACCAAATACTGCCATTAAAGCATCACCAATAAATTTATCGAGGGTGCCTTCGTAGTTAAAAACAGCCTCCACCATTGTTTCAAAATACTGATTGAGCAGGGATACCACCTCAGCTGCACCGAGATTTTCTGTAAGTGTTGTGTAGCCTCGGATATCAGAAAACAAGACGGTTACTTCCTTGCGCTCACCCACCATTAAAGCATCTTCCCCTAGTGCCATAACTTGTTCCGCTACATGGGGCGTTAAGTAGCGGGACATAGTAGTTTTCATCCGTTTTTCCCGACTGATGTCTTCTAATACCACCAAACCACCCCGGACACCGCCTTCTGGGTTAGTTAGAGGGTTGACAGTGAGATTCGTACTGCGTTCTAGTGTTTGCACTTCATCAGGGGTGAGAAACTCAGATTGGGGAGTGAGGGATAGATTCCAGGGAATGAACAAATCGGGGTTAGTGCGATCGCGCACTGCTAAAATCGAGTGTTGAGTAGGATTATTAACTTGAGAAACTCCTACTATCAAACTTTGCTCTGGCACATAATGTTTAGCTCCAGTTTTTAAACTGTCTTCTAGTCGCATTTGAAGGTTTTCAATCGGTACAACTTCCCAAACAAAGCGACCAATCAAATTTTGTTCCCACAAAAGCTTGTTTGTTTTGGTATTAGTGTTTTTTATAGGACAACCTAATAGCTCCAGTGCTGCATCATTAATCGTGACAATCTGACCTGCCATATCTGTAGAAATAACCGCATCTGACAGACTTTGCAAAATGTCTTTTTGATACTGTTTCTCTAACAACACATTTTCAAAGAGACGAGCATTTTCCAAGGCAATTCCTGCCTGGGTATTAAAAGCCCGCATAAACTCTTCATCAGAAGCAGTAAAACTGCTTTGTTGCTTATTAATTAATTGCGTTACACCGATTAATTCATTTGCAGAATTAAATACTGGTAAACATAAAATATTGCGAGTCACATAACCAGTTTTTCTATCTGTACTTGGGTCAAAGCGGGGGTCTTTGTAGACATCAGAAATATTTAGGGCTTCGCCAGTGGAAGCCACATAACCAGCAATGCCACGGTTTGCGGGAATATGGATTTCTAACAAGTTTGTAGCATCTGCTGCTGCCGAAACTTTTGTCCAAAGTTCGCTCATATCTTTACGATATAAAAATAGCGTACTGCGGTCTGCTTGCATTAAAATTCGAGCTTGTTCCATGACTATCTGCAAAGTTGCTTCTAAATCCAGACTTTGCCCTAATGTCTGAGTCGCCCGCAACAAAGCCGTAGCACCTCGTTGATTACGAGCTGCTACATAAAAAGATTGGCAGCTTTCCAGAATAATACCTATAGAAGCAGCAAAGTCTCGAAAACGTTCTTCATCATCATGATTAAACGGAACATTTCCGGTTTTATTAGCCAGTTGTACTACCGCTACAGTATGGTTTTTGCTGCTGATAACAGGCATACATAAAATATTATGAATTTTATAGCCCATTTGTTTTTCAAGTTCTGGGCTAAATAGGGGATGACTATGAGTTTCTGATATATTTAAATATTCACCTGTACTAGCAACATGACCAGGGATACCCACCGTAATGGGGGTACGAATTTCTAAGAACTTTTGGCTATTATCTTGAGGAACTTTTGACCACAGTTGACCTTTGTCATAATCAACTAAAAAAATAGCTGTGTGTTCTGCTTGTAGGATTTGACCAATTTTGAGTGTAATAGCTTCTAGTACCTTCTCCAACATAGTCTCTAGAGCTTCATTATTGATTAGTTCAATAGCTCTAAGAAATTGCTGAAACTCAGCAGTTATGAAGTCAAGTAAGCAAACAAATTCATTAACAGATAAGTCTTTAACACGACGCAATAGAGCATGAGTACGATTAACTTGAGTCAGTTCAGTTAATGTAGCCAAGACGCTACCAGGGTTGGGGAGTGTCACGTCGCTTCGCTCCGAATTAAAAATGACGCTCGCAGACTCGCTAACGCTGCGCTAACAAAATTCAAAATTAATAATCCTCATAAATAAATGGGCTTGTATCATGAGTCTGTTTCGGTTATCAGAATTTTAGATTTTAGATTTTGAACATAGGGCATGGTTATTTTCTTTATCCGCCTTGTCCGCCTTGTCTACTACCTCATCTCCCCTCCCCAGTGCCCACTCCCTTATTTTGTCAATTGTTCAGAAAGTATGACCTTTTGGTAGTAATCTTGTAGCTGTCTGGTGGCAGCTGCCCAACCCCAACTTTCTGCTTCCTGGCGAGCATTTTGACGGATGATGTCTCGTTGTTCTTTTTGTTCTAAGAGGCGAATAGTAGCAGCTAAGGCTCCTTGAACATTTGCTGTAGGCTCAAAAAGATATCCATTTACTCCATCTGTCACAATATCAGGAATTCCCCCTGAACAGGCTGCTACTACCGGACAGCCAGCAGCCATCGCTTCTAGTAGGACTAAGCCTAGTGTTTCTGTACGGGAAGGGAAGATAAAGGCATCAGCACTGGCAAAGGCAGAACCTAATTCTTGCCCCATAAGATATCCAACAAAATAAGTATTTGTGCCAGCAAAGTGTTTTTCCAGTGCTTGACGGTGTGGCCCATCTCCAACTAATGCTAACCGCGCTTCGGGAATTGCTTCTAAAATTGGTTTGATACGCTCAATTTCTTTTTCAGCCGAAAGCCTCCCAACGTAAAGTAGCAATGGACTTTCTGGATGATTTTGTGATAAACGCGATCGCATCTCTACATTAGCCAAATCTGGGTGAAATAATTCCGTATCCACACCACGCTGCCATAAATCTACACGTTCAATCCCATGTGCTGTCAGTTCCTCTACCATTGCTGTGGAGGTACACAGATTCAAATCTGCTTGATTATGAGCGCCTTTTAGCAGTTCCCAAAGAAACCCTTCCAGCATCCCCAAGCCGTAATGTTGAAGATATTGGGGTAAATGGGTATGGTAAGAAGCTACTAAGGGGATTTTGAGGATTTTGCTGTAAAATATGCCAGCTAAACCTAAAATGGCTGGATTCACGACATGAATCACATCTGGCTTAAACTCTTCTAAAACATAACCAATGGCTGGGCGGGGAAGTGCCATTGTTAATTCTGGATACAATGGCAAAGGAAAGCCAGTAATGCCGTAAACTTTAGCGCCTTTGTGTTCTGTAATGCCTCCATCAGGGGCAATTACCAATACTTGATTACCACTACGCTGTAAATGGTCAACAGTATGGCGCAGCCGCGTTACAATGCCGTCAACCTTGGGTAAAAAGGTTTCGGTAAATAGAGCAATTCTCATAAAAAACTATTCAGTCCAGGCAGATAATCCCAGCTTTGCTTGCGTTTCTCTATCAAACACAGAATAGACTTTCTCTTGTGGTGTAATCAACTCTGCACAATCAGATTTAATGTTTTGGCGCTGTTTTTGTACAAAGTCGGAGATGTCTTCAATGTTGAGAATCCAATCTTTGGCGTAAGCAGCCAGAACTTGACCACGTAACCCTAACTGAATAGCGCGTCGTTCTAATTTTGTCCCAGTTGGGTGATGGTCTGGATCCCATTGTAGGCGGACTTGCGATCGCTTCAATGCGCTTTGCCATCCACTTTTATCAGGATAAAGTTCTGGAACGTAGCTGGAATGAACAGCCGCCGCTAAAATTTCTTCAATTGCCGAACGCTTAAGCCAAATAGCTAACACCACCTCTTGACCATTTTCTGTACCCCATCCAGAACGATACATCATCCAGAGGAAGTTAGGTTTGATCCAACTCATACGCTCAAAACTGAACTCACCACCAAAATAACCGTAGGTGGCTGCGAAATGACCAATCGCAGGACGATATGCCTGATAAACAACAATTGAATGGTCGTCATATTGTGCTAAAATATGACGACCATTTTTTGGCCAATTACTAACTTGAGTTAAATAAGGTTCTGTTATCAGCCGCACGCAGAGGTTATCCTAATTTCTGTGCCAAGACACTTTCGGCAGAATTTGCTTATGATCGACTCGTTTCTGATACTTAATGGCGAAGTTTAACAGAGAATCGAGTAGAGAATCAGAAAGCAAGTGAGGCTGTAAACCTAAATCGAGCAATTTAGTGTTTTTAGCGTTGAAGTAATGTTCTTCTTTCTCAACTCTGGGATTATCTAAGTGATTGATTTCTACCTTCAATCCCATAGCGTTACCAGCATTTTTTACCATTAATGCCAATTCACCAACGCTAAATTGTTCGGTAAATTGGTTAAATACGCGGAATTCGCCAGCTTCGGCAGGATTAGCGATCGCTAATTCCACACATCGGACTGTATCCCGAATATCCAAAAACCCGCGAGTCTGTCCACCTTTACCATAGACAGTTAAGGGGTGTGCGATCGCTGCTTGAATACAAAAGCGGTTCAGTGCAGTCCCAAATACACCATCGTAATCTAGCCGATTAATCAATAGTTCGTCCATCCCCGTTTCTTCGGTTAAGACACCATAAACTACACCCTGATTTAAATCAGTTGCCCGCAATCCCCAAATCCGGCAAGCAAAGTGAATGTTATGACTATCATGGACTTTGCTTAAATGGTACATTGAACCGGGCTGCTTGGGATAAGGTAAGGTATCCTTGCGGCCATTGTGTTCAATCGTGATATACCCTTCTTCGATATCAATGTTGGGTGTACCATATTCACCCATCGTCCCCAACTTCACCAAATGACAGTCCGGGAAATCTTCCCGCATGGCGTACAACAAGTTCAACGTCCCAACTACATTATTGACCTGGGTGAGAACTGCATGTTCTCGGTCAATCATGGAAAATGGGGCCGAACGCTGTTCGCCAAAATGCACTAGGGCATTTGGCTGAAATTGATGTAATGTTTTGCTGAGAAATTCGTAATTTGTAATATCGCCGATGAACAAATCGATAGATTTACCTGTCAAATCTTGCCAGCGCTGGAGACGTTGTTGAATTAGTGCGATCGGAGTGAGAGTTTCAACACCTAGTTCAGTATCCCAGTGCCGCCGCACCAAACTATCTAAAATTCCAACTTCATAACCTCGATTGGAAAGGTAAAGAGCAGTTGCCCAACCGCAATATCCATCACCGCCAATAACCAGGACTTTCATCTTCACCAGTTTTTACTCGCTGATAGCTAAATCTATCAGGTTTTTGTCCCCTCTCAATCATCATTCTGGCGGAAATGTCGATTTTGGGCGCAGGGAGCAGTAATAAATAAGGGAAAATTAAGAGGAATTCTTGTACAGACGCGATTCATCGCGTCTCTCTTGTACGATTCATCACGTCTCTCAATCTCTCAGGACTTCGGAATCCGATACTGTTGGGCAATGTAATAAAACAAACGATAATAATCTTGAAATTTTTGGCTCTTACTTCGTCCCTGCCAACAGTATTTCACTTGACTCTGAGTTAGTGTCAATGTCATTGAACCTATATCTTTATCAACCTCTACAACCATTACCCCAGATACTCCTTGGGCGGTTTGAAAGTTGGATTTTATCTTTTTTAACGGCTCTTGCTCTGTAACAATCGAATTTGGTAAATCATGACTTGCCCACCCTCGAATTTCCACTGAGTTATCCTGTGATGAAATAAACGCAATCCCATCACCGTTTGCTGGGGCTGCTAAAGAAGTCCAGTTACTCGGATATGGAAATTCAAAGCCATAACGGGAGTTGCTATAAGTTTTCCAAGCGATCGCTCCGGCGTTAAAATCATTTGCAGTACAACCCCATAGAATTACTAACAGGGCAATAACCCCACTAACACTGGCGACAAAGTGATAAATTCTTCGCCCCAAACTACAGATTTTATTAGCAGTAGCCATTTACATTACACATTTTGCCAAAGTCACTGATTGTATAGAAATACCTTGCACTGAAACAATACCTTCGCCAATTTACGAGGATGAGATGATGATGCTTTAACCATTAACTCCCTTTTATCTGAGGCTTGGCAAAAACAATCAGCCCTAAAAATTCCTTTCAGGTTTCTCACAAGGTTTTTTTAACGTATTGACAGCAGGATAAGGGTTTCAGATTCCAAAATACCTTTTTGACGAAATGCTTATGTATGCTTGATTTTGCCAGTTTTGCCAAAATTTATCTATGCTCTTATTTTGGCAAAGGTATTGAAATAAGCATCGCTATTTCCCGTAAAAGTTTCAGTTTTTGAGTTGACAGGTTTATAGTCAGCGATTTATCGCCCAATTAAATAGCATTTCAGCCTCATTCGTAAATAAATGTAACAAAAGTAGCGTTAAAACGTTTTACTGTCTTGACAACCAAGAAAAGAACCGATAACTTGATATACATACCCGGGTAAGACCGTTAAAGAGTTATATGCAAACGCAAACTAAGCAAAAGGTCACTTTGTATTTATCGTCAGAGTTGCACAAAAAACTGAAGATTCGTTCAGCAATCGATTCCGAGCCAATGTCAGAACTTGCCGAGCGTGCCCTTGGTTTTTACCTGTCTAATCAAGAATTAGTTGACGAGTTAGAAGATTCTACTTATGGGCGGACTCATAGAGTTTATTCATGCCCAACTTGTGATAGCTCACTAGTCTTACGTGATGGGGAACTGGTTACTTTAGGCAATCAACCAGGAGTAGTTGGTCAAGAGCATCTTTCTATTGATGAGATGGATGAAGATGAAACCAATCCCAAGGGCGAGGAAGAGTTAGTTCCTTGCTAAATAGATATTCATGATTTGGTTGTCTTTACCAGAAGCAATGTCTCTACTGTCTCTATAAGGTCTCAAGTAGGTCGAAGTATGAAAGAAGAGCTCAGTATCCTAATTCAAGCTCAATACCCTTTAATCTACCTTGTGACCTCCGAGGAAGAGCGGGCCGAGCTAGCAGTTTCCACCATCGCCCAGTTGTTAAAGCCCCAGCGCCGAGTATTTATTTGGACAGTAACACACGGGATTGTCGAGTATGGTCAACCCCGGAATGTCACCCAACATAATACTGTGTCTCCAGAGGCAGCCATTGAGTGGATCATCCGGCAGAAAGAACCCAGTATATTTATTCTTAAAGATTTACACCCCTTTATTGATGCGCCTGCAACAAACAGATCGTTACGTGATGCGATCGCTAGCTTTAAAGGTACGCAAAAGAACATCATTTTGATGTCACCGATGCAACAAGTACCTATAGAGTTGGAAAAAGAAGTTGTTGTTATCGACTTTACACTGCCAGATATGGCAGAGTTGAATAAAGTACTAACTCAGCACGTAGACCAAAATCGTGGTCGGCGGTTGACAACAGAAGCACGAGAAAAACTTCTCAGAGCGGCTTTAGGTCTAACTAAAGACGAAGCTGAGAAAGTCTACCGAAAGGCGCAGGTAACTACAGGGCGTTTGACGGAAGATGAAGTAGATATCGTTCTATCTGAGAAAAAGCAACTAATTCGGCGCAATGGCATCTTAGAATACATTGAAGAAGATGAAACTATTGATGCTGTAGGTGGCTTAGAAGAGTTAAAAAGATGGCTCAAGCAACGCTCTAACGCCTTTACAGAAAGAGCGAGAGAGTATGGTTTGCCTCAACCAAAGGGGATGTTAATTCTCGGAGTTCCCGGTTGTGGTAAGTCGCTAATAGCCAAAACTACTTCCCGACTGTGGGGTTTGCCACTGTTGCGGTTGGATATGGGGCGAGTCTACGACGGCTCAATGGTGGGACGAAGTGAGGCAAATCTGCGAAACGCCCTGAAAACAGCAGAATCTATTTCCCCAGCGATTTTGTTTATCGATGAATTGGATAAATCCTTTGCTGGTAGTGGAGGTTCTTCTGATTCTGATGGGGGGACTTCAAGCAGAATCTTCGGCTCCTTCCTCACATGGATGCAAGATAAGAAATCACCAGTATTCGTGATGGCAACCGCCAACCGAGTAGAACGCTTACCTGGCGAGTTCTTAAGGAAAGGACGCTTTGATGAAATTTTCTTTGTCGATCTGCCAACACCGGAAGAACGGCAACACATTTTCAATATTCATCTGACCAAACGCCGTGAAGACATCTCTCGATTCGATCTTGAGCAACTAGCCAAGATGTCTGACGGATTTTCTGGGGCAGAAGTTGAGCAAGCGATTGTTGCGGCAATGTATGAAGCTTTTGCCCAAGATCGGGAGTTCACCCAACTAGATATTATTGCTGCACTGAAGGCAACATTGCCGCTGTCTCGAACGATGCAAGAACAAGTAACGGCTCTGAGAGATTGGGCCAGACAGCGCGCCCGCCCCGCAGCATCCTCCGTAGCTGAATATCAGCGAATGGAGTTTTAAAAGCTTTCCTCTGCCATCCCAGGGGGAAAGGCTAGCTGAAAATGCTAGCAGTTATAAGAAAAAGCCGCATCCTACTAAGCGCGGCTTCGCCCAAAACAAACCGTTGTCGTTTTTCTCAATCTTCTCATTGGAGGAAACCCAAATGTCTCACTTTAGCACCCTGCGTACCAAGATCACCGATGCCGAAATCCTCAAAGCTTCTTTGCGCGACCTCGGTATCAGCGTAAAGACTGAAGCTGATGTCCGTGGTTATAACGGTCAGCGCGTCCGTTCTGACATCGTTGCTATGTTGGATGGCGAATATGACCTCGGTTGGTCTCGCAACAGCGATGGTTCTTTTGACCTAATCGCTGACTTGTGGGGCGTTGCTAAGAAGCACAACCAAACCGAGTTGATCAACTCAATCAACCAAAAGTATGCCGTTAACAAGACCTTGGCTGAAGTAAAACAGCGCGGTCTGCAAAACGCTAACGTGAAGTTGGTATTGCAATAACAATTTCTCTGCGCGTTCCCAAAGCTGCACGGGTTAACCATATAAATAGCGGTTAGCCCGCTTTTTTATCGGGACTGAGATTTATTTCTCAGTCCCGATTTTTATAAAATTTTATCCTTCAGTCGCACTCAGCTAAACATAAATAAGTCTAGCTCATCTACATTGTGAATAATATTGCAATCAGGAACATTATATGCCACTGCTAGTTTAATACTAGCTTGCAGCCTCAATTCTACATTTAAACTAGGGTTAAAAGCTGCTTGAGCTAAGTTACCCAATTTTTCATAAGTAGCAATAATATTAGCGACAGTAGTCTTGTAATCCTGATCAATTTGAGCAAGTAACTTTTGATAATGCTGCTCTACTTGCTTACACAGTTTTGTATTTTCTCCTAATAAATTTTTGCAGAAATCGGAAACTATACGACCAGCAATTGAACCAATAACTGCACCAATAACAGGAACAGGTATCAATGCTTGTCCTATCGCTGCTCCAGTCGCCACTATTGCAGAATCTGCACAAGCAAATAAACTCAGTTCTACAAATTATTCTGAAGAAATTTCTCCGCGATTCCAACTTTTGACTAAACTGGCAACTTCCATACCAGCACTGACAAATGCACCAGCTAAAGGAGCGGACATTTGGGCAAAATTAGTTAACCCATAAATTGCCGTAGCTGATATACTACTAAGTGTTGCACCTGTAGCTGTATCTATACCAATTTCTTTCCAATCTTCAAGTGTTAATTCACCTTTAAAAACATTTTTTCCTTCCTTATACTTTCCATAAATTTTAGTAGCAAATCTAATGCTACCTCCTATAACTGCGCCTTTAACGGCAACCCGACTAAAATCAGCTATATTAGGTTGAGCTTCGGTACGTATTCTGTCTTTAATTTCTGCGTTATCTCTCTTTAATTCTTTTTCATGGTGAGCTACCGTATCATCGACTTTACCTATTTGTACATCTGAATAATTAGATAATCCTGGTCTAACAGTTTGGCTAAATGGATGACCAGACATTTGCTCTATTTCTTGAACTTTTTCTTGTAATTTTTGAGTAGTACGAGTTGTTATTCCTTCTACATTTTCACCATTCAAAATCTTTTGAATAATCTCATACTGGTCTTTAGGTATATGGTAAAAAGACCCATCTCTACCAAAATTATCCTCTGGAACCATTTTTTTTTGATTATAATCTGAGCATCAAATTATTTTAATTTAAAGTAAAAAATATAGTTTATTGATTTAATAGTATCAACTTAATTTACTGAAAAGGATTAACTATTTAAATTTATTGATAAAATAAAATTAAGATAAAGTATATACTTGAATTAAGTAATGTTTCTGTGATTCCCAAAAATTTATATATTTGTTAAAAGTTTGAATTCATTCTCTAGCAAATCTGACTTAAATTTAAAACAACCGCAGGTAGAAAGCTTCACCGCATAGTGTCTTAAATTACATTCTTCATTTATTACCCTGAAACACATAATTACTAAGCTGATAATCTTGTAATTTGCACATTGTGATTTATTCAAATCATTGTAGTGCGGGCATCCTGCCCGCGTCGAGCGTGCAAATTAAATGCAGGACAGCTTAATTGCAAGTGAGAATAGAGAGAAGTATTTACAGGAGTTATGAGTACCCAAATTATCATTACCCTGCCAGACGAGATTTACCAACGTGCAGAACGCTTTGCACGGTTGGCGAATCGTGATGTTGCCAGTATTTTAGTAGATACCATTCATTCAACTTTCAATTCCGCCCGTCAGTGGGGACATTAGCAATCTTGAGCCTGTCTCTGTCCTTTCTGATGAACAAGTTCTGGTGCTGACCGAACTGCAAATGGAATCAGAACAGGATGCTCGGTTAAGCGAACTACTTGATCGCCAACAAGCAGCCACCCTTACTGAAGAAGAACGTTCAGAGTTGCAAACCCTCATACAGGTTTATCAAGAAGAACTTTTAAGAAAAGCCACTGCGTTGAGCGAAGCTGTCAAACGTGGGTTGATTGAACCTTTAAGCTAGTGAGTCAGATTCATTAAGAAGTCAGGATATACTGTTGCATCTTGTCTTGCAAAACTTGCAAGCTATCGCTTTCAGAAGGCAATTGAATCACAAGCTGGTACAAACTTTTTTGCAGTTCCAGTTAATGCATCCATTTTTTAGCTGAGGTACAAGTTATGAATATCACACTCAAGTCAGAAATAGAGCAATTTATTCAAGCGCAAATTGCAAGTGGTAGATTTGCTAGTGCAGAGGATGTGATTAATGAAGCTGTAAAGTTGCTTCAAGAAAGAGAACGGCGAATTGAAGAATTACGCAAAAAAATTGCTGTGGGAACTGAACAAATCGCTAAGGGGCAAGTAACTGATGGCGAAGTTGTTTTCACTAGATTTCAAGAAAAAATTCGGAAAATGGCTGAGGAATCTGACGAATAAGTAGTTATTCATTTTCAGATGAAGCAATTCAAGATTTAGATGAAATTTGTGAATATATTGCTCGCAGTAACCCAAAAGCAGCTAGTAAGCTTTTTGATGATATTCGTAAGAAGTGTAAGTTAGTAGCAGATTTTCCCAGTATGGGGAAAAGTTACACAAGACTTGTAACGAATTTGCGCGGATTTGTTGTGGATGATTACATTATATTTTACTATCCCAGCGAGGATAGAATTATTGTTACTCGTGTTGCAAGTAGTTATAGAGATTTAGAGTCTTTATTTGAAGATGAGGAATAAATTTTTGAGTTTGAGTTAGGAACCTGGTTAGGCAAATTTGGGTTTCTTTTGGCTAGCATCCACCTACTAAAGTTTGACTAAAATTACTGCCAATCATGCCGGGCGAAGGTGCGAAAGCGAATCGGTAAAATTTCTATAGAAGCAGTACGACGGGGAACTAGGTAAATTAAAAAAGGCTGTTTTGCAGCATTAGCTAATGCTAAAACCTCGCGTAAGTTTTCGCTGTGAGCAATTATTCCATTTGCATTGTAAGCGACATATTGATTTTTATATAAAACGGCTTATGTGAGTTGCGGTAGTAAAAAAGAAGGGGAAACCGCAAGATAAAGGTAAGGACACCAAAGCTTGAGGTCTCCCAATGAATACGGTAGACGGTTCGACCCTGTTGACAACAATTTTTGTGCTAGTAGATGACTGGTATCAGCAAAAAGCCTTTGAAGGTTTATTAAACAGCCTCCGCGAAGGTTTTGAAGGTGTATTTCACGAGGTACAAAATACCGGACGTAATTTGGAACGTCTGCTGCGAAAGAAAGTTGATGGTATCTGCCTCCATGTTGCCGCTAAAATCACCAGTCATACTCTGCGTATTTTTCTGCGTCAGCGTTTTGGTATTGATGTGCTTACTTTTGAACAGCATCCTGTGGCTTAATTCACATAAGGCGTAGATTATATTTTTTTACCTCTTTTGAGGCACTAATACAGGTAGTTGACGTGCGCCGACTACGGATTTGGCGTGTTGTCCAACAGTTAAAACATTAAACTGACTGGATATAAGTTCCAAACTTTTGTTTACTATTGCCAGCTTTTTGTATGTGGGGACACTCATTCCAGGGAAGAATGATAGTTCTGGCACATCCTCTTGGCTGATAAAATCTGTAGGATGGAATAGGAAAGAAGGCTGGACACGCGTAAGTTTACACAGCCAAAGGGCAATTCGCAGGTAGAGTAAGGCCACTTCCGAAGAAAATGTACTCAGGTACATGATGTAACTAAAGTGAATTGGCACTTTGAAAATTGGCATCGTGGTAACGGGAATTTCAGTCAGTTTATCCTTACCCATCTTCCACTGAAAAGGTTTTAAAGGCTGCAAACCATCCTTAAAACCACCAAACAGGGCTTCCCGTTTCTTGCGTTCTTCCTTGCTCAGTTTACAGGTCATTAAATAATATGCTCTTGCTATGGGGCCCAAAAATGTGGGGAAAGTCGAAGCATCATATTCGTATCCCCGTCGTGCTAAGACTTTCAATACCGCAGGAGAAAAACTGTATCCCGGTCCCCGGAAGCCGATAGGATGTTGATGAGTAACGCGCTTGATATGTTCTTCAGCCAACGCCACCTCTTGTTCAATTTCATCCTCTGAATACAGATGTAGCCAAGGATCGTGGTAAAATGAGTGATTGCCAATTTCGTGGCCGGCGTAAGCGATCGCTTGTAATGCTTTGGTGTTCTTTTCCAGGGCTGCATCCTGACCCACAATGAAAACTGTGATTGTCAAATCCCACTGCTGAAAAATATCTAAGAAACGAGGGACTGCAATATCTAAGTAAGAGGGGAAAGTCTCCCAACCCGGAGCGCCCTGGTTTTTTAGAAAAGACCAAACGTTATCCAAGTCTAAAGAAAGACTGGCTATTGGTTTGTTTCCTGGTCGCTTCGCTTTCATTATGAATTTAAGTATTTGGACAATTTTAAGCGTAAATTTAACTAAGTCTTAGAAAGACGGATTTAAGAACCTGCAACTTTACTTTATTCCTTGGGAATGTCTACAACTGGATATTCAACATCTCCAGCTACAGGGATTATAAATTAGGATCGGCATATTTTCTAGGTTATGATGCTCAATTTATATCATTAGTTCCAATAAAAAGCGATCGGACAAAAATTTTCAACATCCTAAATATTGATTTGCTGTCTCTGAGTCAAACACATTGCAATTCCTTTTTCGTAGTAAGCTGCCTCATTAATAAAAATCGGCCAAACGGTAGATGCACCCTCATAAATAATTGTTTTATCGTCAAAAGTTAAGAAGATTGGATCTCCTGGGTTCAAGGCTTGGTAATCCTTGTCTTGAAGCTCTGGATGAATCATCCCAAAGATTTGACCATTCTGTTGTTTTGGATAGTCCACAACTGATAAATGGTCATAGAGAATCAAGGTTTTGTTCGTTGATGAAATTTCCCCCTGGTTAAACTGTTCTAGATAATCGAGAACCGCATAGACAAGTTCCTCTGTTTGTTGGAACAGCATTGCTTTTAAGAGTCCTTGAGCAATCGGGCCAACCTCGATCGCAAAGCCTAATTCACACAGAGAATTTACAAATGGATTTTCTCCAATTGATTTAAAAGAGCAGCGATAAATCCTTACCAAAGGGCTAATCTCGCTGATATAAGCAGCTAATTGCAAGTTTAGGGGATGACTGTTTACCAAAATAATTGTCAGACCCATATTAGCTGTAGTGCTGTGCAAATCTAAGATAAAATCTGCTTGTCCATCTCTGTTTGATGCTAGGGTATTTTGAATTGATTTAGCTTGCAATTCTTCGTAACTGTTAAGAGTTGGATCTTGTAAATCTTGCTGAAGAAAACAGCGATTTAAATCCTTTTGTACATATCGCCTCCCTGCTGCAAAAGCGTTAGGATTTGCTAACAGAGTGACTGTCTCAAAACTTTGTCTAGCAATCAAATCAGGAAACTGGGCAAATTTTTGGATTAAATAGGCCCCAGTAAACTCATTGCCATGAGTTCCACCGACAATTGCAACTCGATTAATCTGGTTCACAATTACACCAACTCCAGACGTGCAGCCATCGAGGTATCAGTTATCAATGTACCCTATGAAGCATTCACTGTGCTGATGCGATCGCGCCCAGATGGTTGATTCAGATAAGACATATCAGGCCCATCGGGAATGATCCCCCCAGGATTGAGTGGGAATAGGTTCCCGTAGTAGTCTCGCTTCACACTCTCGACATCGCAGGTGTCAGCTACACCTGGAAGCTGATATAAATCGCGTAAGTAAGCTCCCAAGTTGTGATAGTCTCGAATTCGCTGTCTATTGCACTTAAACAACCCATAGTAGGCACTATCAAACCGAAATAACGTCGTGAATAAACGGACATCCGCAAGCGTCAGATCGTCCCCACATAGATATCGACTAGTTTGCAATGTAATGTCAATCTCATCAAGAGTTGCGAACAGTTCATTACAAGCTTGATTGTATGCCTCTTGACTTTGGGCAAAGCCGCAGCGATACACACCGTTATTTACCGCGTGATAAATCTTCTCATTCCACCAGTCGATCTTCTCTTTGAGTGCTTCTGGGTAAAGATTCAGGGTGGGATTGTTAGCAAATTCGTTAAACTCAGAATTCAGCATGACGATAATCTCTGAACTCTCATTATTAACAATAGTTTTTGTTTGGTTATCCCATAAAATTGGAACTGTAGAGCGTCCACTGTAACCAGGTTCTGCCAACTGATAAAATTCAGCCAGTGTGTGACAACCTTCTTCTTCTTCGTTAAATATCCAACCGCCTTCAATGGGAGAAGGAGAGACGATACATACTGATATTACCGCTTCGAGTTTTTTGAGCGATCGCACAACCAGGGTTCGATGCGCCCAAGGACAACCCAGCCCAACATAGAGTTTGTAGCGTCCTGTTGCTGGTGGGTGTGGATTTCCTTGTTCTGTGCCAATGAACTTGCGAAACTGACTATTAGGACGAATATATGCTCCCGACTGATTGCTAGGAGCAAGCTTTGACATCATTATCTGCCACATAGTCGTCCAGACAAATTTTCCCAGCCAAATGATTAGCTTGGGAGGTAGTGTCCTACCCTTTTTCTTTGGGAGATTTTTCTCGTCATCCATTGGAGTTGAGTTGCTCATGGTGACAATCTTGCTTTGGGAGGATTGACGTTATCAATGTTTTTACCACAGTAGGTTTCGCTGCTTACAACCTACTCTGAGTTTTACTACTTTACTTTACTACGCTTTGCCTGTGCTTTGTATCGTAACTCTTTATGAAAAATTTCTCAGCTAATCGTCATTCAAATTTCATTTTTGGATGTATGTACCCTTTTTTACATCAAATCATTGTTAAAAAGTTAAGTTTATCAACCATTTATCAATAAGTAATAGTGTCAGAAATCTAGGTCAAAAACACAATTCTTAAGCCAGCGCTCCCCAATGGCAGTCTATTTACCAAATTATCGCTCTTTTATGTCTCTGGTGAGAGAAAAATGCTCTGATTTGCTGAGATTTTTGAAACTCCTTGAAGGCTGTGAAGAATGCAGACGCTGCTATGTCGGAAATATTGGGATTTATCAAATATATCTGT